>JASLLL010000025.1 GCA_030747075.1 Gemmatimonadota bacterium | reverse complement strand
GGAGGCTGCGCGTTCGCTCGGCATCTCTCGAAAGGGACTCCGCGATCGGATGAGGAGGCTGGACATTGCGTGAGTGGATCTACGGAAAGAACTGTTCCAACAGCGCGTATCTTCCCGGAATCCACCACCTCAAACTTAACGGCGAGGTTGCGTGACATGAGACGAGTAGCCCTGACGGGGGTTGGCGCCCTGCTCCTTTGGGCGATGGTGGCGGCGCCCGCGTTCGCCAATGTGAGCATCATGAGAGTCACGGAAGAGATCGTGATCGACGGGGATCCAGACAGTCCGGCTATCGCGCACTGGAGTCAGGGAGAGGTTTCCATCCCCGAATCCGCCGCCGCCGATCGTCGGGCAACCCTCCCGCCGATGGTAAAGGAGTCCAGGGAGTCCAGGGAGACTTGGGGTCGGGGCATCGTTCTTCGCGGCATTCTGCTTCTCGGGAGGTGGTCATGGATCGCCTGGTAGAGCGGCAGATGAAACAAACGGGAACCCCTTGTCGTGGAGACGCACTTCTGGCGGCGCATATGTATGCCGAGGCTCAGGAAGAGTTCTCCGCGGCTCTTCTGACCGCCGACGAAAACGACCGGGAGCGGCGCGCCGAACTCTTGTGGAACCTCGCATGGTGCCTGCACCAACAAGGTGATAACAGGAGAGCCAATGCCGTTCTGGAGGATGCTCTGGAGGAGCTGGACGGAGTGTCCATTTCCGCGACCGCCAGGATTCACGCGCTGTCCGGATGGACACAGTTCTTCCTGGGAGACTACAAGGAGTGTCTTCGTCAGTGTGAACAGGCCCGTTCGGAACTGGCTCCCACCACTGAACACGCGGAGATGAGCCGAGTTCTTCGGTGGATGGGTTATGCGGAGCGGCGCTTGGGGAACCACGCTGCAGCGCGATCGCTGTACCAGGAGTCCGTGGCGTTTGCGAGGCGTGGCGGCACACCGTCTGAAGAGGCGTTGGGGATTTCAGCCCTGGGACTCCTTCACAGGCAGGCGGGGAATCTGGATACGGCGGCAGAGCATCTGGAAGAATCGCTCAAGGTCTATCGCGCACTCGGAGAGGAGAAACTGGGGGCCCATGCGGCGTGGCAGTTTGGCTTGGTGGAGCTTTACCGGGGCCGCGGGGATCGGGCGGGCGACCTCCTCAAAGAGGCACTTGGCATCTACCGGCGGCTTGAGTCGTCCACGGACATCTCTTCCGTCCACATTGCCTTCTCTCGCGTACACACTCGCAAGGGAGACTGGGACACCGCTCTCAATCATGCGGCCGAGGCGCTGGAACTTGCGGAGAACTGCTCGCACCCCCGGGGGATCGTGCTTGCGTACGAGGAACTGGGGGATCTGGCGCGGCTTGCGGGGGACATGGAGAAGGCCGCCGAGCACTACCGGACAGGCATGGAGCTTGCGGACAGTTTCCAGCTCGACGGGGATCTTGTCTACGAACTGGCCTGGAGGATTGCTCTGGTGCAGATGACGCGAGGCGATCTTGCGGATGCGGAAGCCTCTGCGCGTCGCGCTCTGGACCTTGCCGGGAAGCACTTTGACCGGCGGGAGTGTGGCAACGCACGGCGCACCCTCGCGCGGATTCTCGCGAAGTCGGGACGAACTGCCGAGGCGTCCGTGGAGTTGGACAAGGCGGTCGAGGTGTTCCGGCGGATCGGCACCCCCTACGAACTGGGCCGGACCCACCTGGCCGCGACGGAGGTCCTGCCCGCCGACGATGGCGAGGAGGCGCGCGTCCGGATCGTGGGCCACCTTTTCGAGGCACGCCGCATCTTTGCGGAAGTCGGCGCACTGAGAGATCTGGAGGATACCGAGCGCCTCCTGAAGGAGTTCGGACTGCCCGGACCGCCCGGAGGGGACCCCCCTCCAAGGCGGCGAAAGAGAACCGGAGACGCGCCCGCGCTGGTGACCGGAGATCCGTCAGTCCGGGAGGCGGCCGCTCTGGCGCAGGCGCTGGCAGACGAGGACTACACCGTCCTCATCGAGGGAGAAACGGGAACGGGCAAGGAACTCCTTGCCCGTATTCTGCATCTGGGCGGGTGGCGAGCCGGGTTGCCGTTCATCGCGGTCAACTGCGCAGCCATCCCCGAGCACCTTCTGGAGAGCGAGCTCTTCGGCCACAAGAGGGGGTCTTTCACCGGGGCGAATGCCGACCATCCGGGGATCCTGCCTGCCACGGAGACCGGCACCGTGCTGCTCGACGAGATCGCCAAGGCGGGCCTGGAGTTTCAGTCGAAACTCCTGCGCGTGATTGAGGAGCGCGAGGTTCGCCCCGTGGGGTCGATTGAGCCCGTCCCCATCAAGGCCCGCATTCTCTGCGCGGCGAACAACGACACTCGCGTTCTGGCCGAGGAGGGCCGCTTCCTGCCGGACCTCTACTACCGGCTGAGCGGGTTCCGCTTGCGGTTGCCGCCGTTGCGCGAACGCCCGGGAGATGTGGATCTTCTTGTGGATCACTTCCTCGGCTCGGTGGCCCGGGAATGGAGCGTCGACCCGATCCGCCTCTCTTCCGAGGCACGGACTCTCCTGCGCGCCCATCGCTGGCCGGGAAATGTGCGGGAATTGCGGAACACGCTGGAGAGCGCCGCGTTCTACGCGAGGTCGGAGGGCGAGATCTGCGCGAAGCACCTGCCACGGGAACTTCGCGGAGACGCGCCGGTTCCCGGGGACGGGCCGAGTGGCCCGGCGGCATCGCTTCAGGAGCGGATGCAGGAAGTGGAGCGTCGAGAGATCGTCAACGCCATCGCCCGGTGCGATGGGGTGAAGGCGAAGGCCGCTTGCTCACTGGGCATCTCCCGAAAGGGACTCCGCGATCGGATGAGGAGGCTGGACATCGCGTAACGGGTGATCGGCGCCTGCTGAGGGCGCCCGGCGCCTTCCGGTTCGACGGGTTCCGCGTCGTGATCCCGGCACCGCGACCGGATCCGCTTGCTCCACCCCGGCGCCGCACCCCCTTGACTCACCCCCCCCGCGTCCCCTATTGTCGCTCCCGACTTCGGCAGGATTCCGCCTTTAATCCGGTCCAGAGAGGCCGGGAAGGGTTGAAATGACGCCGCGAAAGAGCATCCGCCCGTCCTCGCGAGAGCGGGCCGACATGACCCCGCGTTCACGCGCCGGGATCCCCCTCGACACTTCGCGCCCGGTCCGTGGCGACCGCGGTGCTTTTCTGTGCCCAATCCGCCCTGTGCATCCGAGTCCGCTGCGGCTTTCAGGAGGCTTCGCCCATGAGTGAAACGACCCCGACCACCCCCCCCGTACCCGAACCGGATGCCGCAACGCCCCCGTGCGTCCCATTGGTGGAGAAGGCACGCATCATGGACGAGAGCGACATCCGCCGGGCGATCACCCGTATCTCCCACGAGATCATCGAACGGAACGCGGGTCCGGAGGGAATCGTGATCGCGGGAATCCGGACACGCGGAGAGACGATGGCCGTGCGCGTCGCCGAGCGGATGCGGCAGATCGAGGGCGTGGACATTCCGATGGGAGTGTTGGACATCACGCTCTACCGCGACGACCTCCACACCGTCGCCAAGCAACCGATCGTTCGCGCGACGGAACTCCCCGTCTCGATCGTGGACCGGCATGTTGTCCTTGTGGACGATGTGCTCTACACCGGGCGCACCATCCGCGCCGCCATGGACGAGATCATCGACTTCGGCCGCCCGAGGAGCATCCAGCTTGCGGTGCTGATCGACCGCGGACATCGGGAACTTCCAATCCGTGCAGACTTCGTCGGGAAGAATGTCCCGACTTCCCGGAAGGAAGTCATCAAGGTGCAGTTCACGGAAACGGACGGCACCGACTCCGTGGTTGTATGCGAACTGGAGGAGGGTCCCCGGTGATCGCTGAGCGCAAGTCCCTTCTGGGCATTCGCGAACTCGCGCCGGAAGAGATCGTCGAGATTCTCGACTCGGCGGAGTCGTTTCGGGAAGTACTGGATCGTTCCGTGAAGAAGGTCCCCGCGTTGCGCGGCACGACCATCGCGAATCTCTTCTTCGAGAACTCCACGCGGACCCGCTCCAGTTTTGAACTGGCGGAAAAGCGGCTGTCGGCGGATGTGCTGAACTTCTCCGCGTCGGGATCTTCGGTGGCGAAGGGCGAAACGCTCCGCGACACCGCGCAGAACATCGAGGCCATGAATGTCGACATCATCGTCATGCGGCACGGAAGTTCGGGCGCGTGTCACTTTCTCGACCGACAGGTGCGTGCTCGGGTCGTCAATGCGGGTGACGGGCTCCACGAACACCCGACCCAGGCGCTTCTCGACGCATTCACCCTGCGCGAGACCCTCGGGAAGATCGAGGGCCTGCGCGTGGTGATCCTTGGCGACATTTCGCACAGCCGCGTGGCGCGCTCGAATATCTTCCTGCTGACGAAACTCGGCGCACGCGTGACGGTCTGCGGCCCGCCGACGATGCTTCCTCCCGAAGTGGAATCTCTCGGCGTCACGGCCACGACCGATGTTCGCGCCGCGTTGCGGGACGCGGATGCCGTCAATGTCCTGCGCATTCAGTTTGAGCGACAGGCGGAACCGCTCATTCCCGGTATCCGGGAATACGCCGACCACTTCGGAATCAGCGAAGCCAAGCTCGCGGACATTCCCGACGGCATCACGGTGCTTCACCCGGGCCCCATGAATCGCGGCACGGAGATCTCGCACGAGGTTGCCGAACTTCACGCGGACACGATTCTCCGGCAGGTGTCGAATGGCGTCGCCGTGAGAATGGCCGTTCTCTATCTCTTGTCCGGTGCGGGAGGTGCGAATTGAAAACGCTCATTCGGGGCGGGCGTGTAGTGGACCCTTCCTCAGGAAGGGATGAGGTGGCGGATGTTCTCCTGGAGGACGGCAGGATTGCGGCAGTGGAACCGGGGATCGCGGCCGACGGAGTCCGGGAGATCGATGCGGTGGGCCTTACGGTCGCGCCCGGCCTTGTGGACATGCATGTGCATCTGCGGGAGCCGGGATACGAGTACAAGGAGGACATCGCGAGCGGTTCCGCGGCCGCGGCGGCGGGCGGTTTCACTTCGGTGGCGTGCATGCCGAACACGAATCCCGCGCTGGACGACGAACCTTCCATTGCGGCCGTGCTCTCGCGTGCGGCAGAGGTGGGGTTGTGCCGTGTCCACCCGATTGCGGCAATCACGCGAGGCCGTGCGGGCAAAGACCTGACGGAAATGGTCCTTCTGGAGCGTGCGGGCGCGGTCGGCTTCTCCGACGACGGCGATCCGGTCGGCAGTTCGCGCGTCATGCGCCGCGCGCTGGAGTATTCGCGTCTGACTTCCCGCGCAATCCTCTCGCATTCGGAAGACCGGGATCTTTCCGCGGGCGGCCATATGAATGAAGGCCGGATGAGCACGCTCCTCGGGATTCCCGGGATGCCCGCCGCCGCGGAGGAAATCGGGACCGAGCGCGACATCCGGCTTGCGGA
This sequence comes from Gemmatimonadota bacterium, assembly GCA_030747075.1. NCBI lineage: Bacteria > Pseudomonadati > Gemmatimonadota > Gemmatimonadota bacterium. Next base: position 36,910 of record JASLLL010000025.1, on the reverse strand, counting down.
GATGACCGGCGGCCGGTTGCATGTCTGCCATGTCTCGACGGCCGGGTCGGTGGAGATTCTCCGCCAGGCGAAGCGGCGTGGCGTTCGCGTCACGGCGGAAGCGGCACCGCACCACTTCACGCTGACCGATGAGGCGGTCGAAGGGTATGATGCGTCCACGAAGATGAGTCCGCCTCTCCGAACGCCGGAAGATCGCTCGGCCATCATCGAAGGACTGGCGGACGGGACGCTCGATGCCATCGCGACGGATCACGCCCCGCACGCGGACCGTGAGAAGTTGGTTGAGTTCGACCGCGCGCCGTTCGGCATCATCGGGCTGGAGACTGCGCTGGGTCTGGCGGTGACCGAACTCGTCGCCGGTGGCCACATGACGCTTCCGGAGGTGATTGCCAAGATGTCGATCATTCCGTCGCAGATCTTGGGGATCGACGCAGGGACGCTCTCCGTCGGGGCGGTAGCCGACATTGTGTTGATCGATCCCCAGGAGAAGTGGACGGTGTCGCAGGCGGACCTCCGGTCGAAGGCGCGAAACACGCCTTTCATCGACCGCGCACTTGTGGGGCGCGCGGTTCTCACCCTTCTCGGAGGGGAGACGACCCACGCGCACCCGGACGCCCTTTCGCGCATCACGGTGCAGGAGGAGACCTCGGTCTGAGAACGCTACTTTCGCACCGCACGGCTGTGCGCCGATTCATCACTCTGGCTGCGATGCTCGCTGTCGTGGCGGGATCGGGGTGTGCGTACTACAACACGCTCTACAATGCGCGGAAGAAGTTCGACGAAGCACAGGAGATCAAGCGCAACGCGGATGAGGAACGCGAGGAGATCGGGCGGCAGGAGATCAACCTCTACGAAGAGTCCTTTGAACGCGCCGCGCGAGTCGTGAAGTTCTACCCTGAGAGCAAGTGGGTGGACGACGCCCTTCTCCTGATGGCGCGTGTCAGCTTCGAGAAGTCGGACTACTCGGCAGCGGTCCGCAAGTGCCGCGAGATCCTCGTTTTTTTTCCAGACTCGGAACTGGTGCCGGAAGCGCTGCTCATGCTCGGGCGGACGCACCTGGAGGCACGCGAATACGCGGAGGCTGTGGCGTCGCTGGAGAAGATGCTGGTCGAAGTGTCGGATGGCGACCGGTTGCGCGGGGATGCCGCGTACTTTCTCGGCCGAGTCCAGTTCGAGCAGGGAGATCGCGAAGCCGCACACGGAGCATACCTTGAAGTCGTGGAACACCACGCGGAGTCGGACTGGTTTGCGGAGGCGGGGCTTGCGCTCGGCGAGATGGCGATGGAAGACAGCAGTGCGACCGATGCGGCCGGCTTCTTCAAGCGCGTATGGGATGACGCGCAGATTGTGCGCGATCGCTTCCGGGCTGGAATGCGCAGGGGAGACGCACTCATCGCGATGGGAGAACTGAAGCGCGCGCGCTCCGCCTTCGACGAGATTGCGCACGGCTCCTTCGACGAAAAGAGGCGCGGGAAGGCACTGCTTCGCAAAGCCGAAGTGTGTCGCGCGCTGGGCGAGGAGGACGAGGCGATCTCCATCTACGAGGGCATTCTGGAGGAGATGGCTCGGCGCGAAGCCGCAGCCGCCGCGCAACTGGCGCTGGCGGAGATGGTGGACGAATCCGGGGACCTGGAGGCCGCGCTGGAGGCGTACGAGAAGGTGAAGGAGCAGGGGACGGGCCACCCCGCCTGGCGCGAAGCATCGGAGCGGCGGACGAGGATTCAGCGCGTGATGGATCTGCAGAACACCATCGGGGGGCTTGCGGAAGAGGACCCGGAGCGGTTGCGGAACCGGTTCCTTCTGGCGGAAGAGTACTTGGAGAGCATCGGAGATGTAGACCGCGCGCTGACAGAATACGCGGCGCTGGCGGAAGATGCGCCGGGCACGCTGTGGGGCGGCAAGGCTCTCTACTCCACCGCGTGGATTCATGAGTACCGCCTGGACCAACCCGACACGGCGGAAGTCCTGTTGTACTTGCTGGCAAACCACTACTCGGGCACGGATGTCGCGGACGCGGCTCGGGGTCGTTTCGGATTCCCGATCTGGCGGGCTCGCGTGCTGGATGTTCCCCGCGTTTCCTTCGTCAGGCCGGAGGGAGAAGAGTCGACACCGGTGGACATCGTCGTCGAGCGCGCGGAGCCACGGGAGGCGCAGTTCCCCGAGGGGGACCCGGAAGCCGTGGTATGGGTGCGCGTGTGGATCGATGAGGACGGGAGCCCGGCGGAGACGAAGGTGGTGCGTTCCGGCGGAGAGGATTGCGACGCGGCCTCGGTGGAGGCGGCCACCGGGACGCGGTTTCTTCCTCCGGATGAAGGGGGAGCGCCGATCACCGTGCTTCGATATGTCTTCGGCCCGAAGGCAAAGGCGGGCGGGACAGGCGCAGCGAAGGACTCGCTCAAGGCCACGCTGCCCCGCGAAGACGCCACTCTCCCGCCACCCGAACCCGGAAAGGCCCGTTCGCAGTCGTTTGATCCGGATGCGCGTCTGGGCGGAAGGAGGCAGCCGGTTGATCCGTCCACCGCAGACTGAGCAAGGACTCGTGACCCGCACCAGCGAACTGGCGGCGAATGTGTACGCGCTGTCGTTCGAAAGCCCGGGCATCGCGCGGGACTGTCTTCCCGGCCAGTTTGTTCATCTGGCCACGGGCAGCGGAGCGCGTGTGCTGCGCCGCCCGTTCAGTATTGCGCGGATCCGCGATCGCGAACTCACGCTCATCTACCGCGTGGTCGGTGAGGGAACCCGCTGGCTGCGCGATCGACGCCCCGGCGATGCACTCGACACGCTCGGTCCGCTGGGTCGCCCGTTCGCCCTCCCGACCGATGCGGAATCCGTGCTTCTTGTCGGAGGCGGCCTGGGGATTGCGCCGCTTCTCGCTCTGGCGGAAGGGCTGCGCGCCTCGGGATGCGCCGCGCCCATGGAGGCGCTCTTCGGAGCCCGGTCTGTGGGGGAACTCTTCGCCGCCGATCTTGGCGACGCCGTCGCGGGTCTCGACTGGTTGCACGCCACCGACGACGGTTCCGAGGGGTTCGCGGGGAGCGTGGTCGACCTTCTGCGCGACCGGCTGGCAACTGCGCGGTCCGACGGTGCCTCCGCGGGAGGGGTCGTCGTGTATGCGGCCGGCCCCGCACCCATGCTTCGCGCGTGTGCCGCTGTCTGCGTGCCGCAGGGGATTGACCTTCAGGTATCGATGGAGGCGCACATGGCGTGCGGTGTGGGCGCGTGCCGTGCGTGCGCGGTGGTCAGTGGGCCGGACCCGGAGGCGCTGCCCTGGCGCGTTTGCCGGGAGGGGCCGGTGTTCGACGCGGCGGAGATCGTATGGGAGAAGGTGGGCGCATGAGTGACACGAATACGGCACCAACGCCCGCGACGGGCGGGCCGAAGGCGCTTTCGCCACTGGAGATCCGGCTCGGATCGCTGCGCTTGCGGAACCCCGTGTTGGCAGCAAGCGGCGCCTTCGGTTCGGGTGGCGACTACCACGGACTGATCGACAATGCGCTTCTTGGCGGGTTCGTGACGAAGAGCGTGACGCTTCACCCCCGTCGCGGCAACCCGCACCCGCGCGTGGCTGAAACGCCTTCGGGAATGCTGAACTCGATCGGTCTCGAGAATCCCGGAATCGACCGCTTCCTTCGCCACGAGTGGGTGGCCGCATCCGCGGAACCGTGCGCGGCTGTGCTCTCGGTGGCCGGGGGAACGCCGGAGGAATACGCGGAACTTTGCGCGAAGGCGGAAGCCGTGGGTACTGTCCCCGCGATCGAGATCAACCTCTCCTGCCCGAATGTGAAAGAAGGTGGGCGCACCTTCGGCGCGGACCCCGGCGCGGTGGAAGGAATCCTCCGCCGGTGTCGTGCGGAGACGAGCGCGTTTCTCGTGGCGAAACTCACCCCGAATGCGGATCCGGCGGCGGTGGCCGAAGGGGCGGAAGCGGGCGGGGCGGATGCCGTGTCGCTGATCAACACGCTGATCGGCATGGCGATCGATGTAGAGCGGAAGCGCCCGAAACTGGCGATGGGAACGGGCGGGCTGTCCGGCCCCGCGATCCGGCCGGTTGCGGTGGCGATGGTCCATCGCGTGCATCGCGCGGTCGGGATTCCCGTGATCGGGATCGGCGGGATTGCTTCCGCGGAAGACGCGCTGGAGTTCCTGCTCGCGGGGGCATCGGCGGTGCAGGTGGGGACGGCCCTCTTCACCGATCCGGGCGCCATGGGACGGATCATCGCGGGCCTTTCGGAATACTGCACGCGACACGGGCATGCATCCATCCGGGAAGTGACGGGTGCGCTGGAAGGTGGCGACTTGCTGGGAAGCGGAGGACGAACATGAGTGACCGGACGACCGGGCCCGGCGCGCACCTTGCGCCGGCGGAACGCATCGCGGTGGCGCTGGATGTTGCCACGGGAGCCGAAGCGCTGGCCATGCGCGACGCACTGGGAGACGACGCGGGACTCGTCAAGCTGGGTCCGGCGCTCTTTGTGCGGGAAGGGATGCCGCTGGTGCGCGCTCTTCAGGATTCCGGCGTGGGTGTGTTTCTCGACCTGAAACTGCACGATATCCCCAGCGTTGTTGCCCGTGCCGCCGCCCACGCCGCGGCCGAAGGCGTTCGCTATCTCACGGTTCACGCATCCGGAGGTGCCGCCATGGTGGAGGAAGCCGCGACGGCGGCGGATGCCGCAGGGCGCGGAACATCCGTGCTTGCGGTCACGGTGCTCACCAGTCTGGATCTTGCGGCGTGGCGAGCCTCCGCCTCTCCGGACGAAGAGACCGTGGCGGGTGCGGTCGGCCGCCTTGCGCGACTGGCGATCGAAGCCGGGGCCCACGGGCTGGTGGGGTCGGCGCGCGAAGCGTCCATCCTGCGAAGCGCGGGGGGGCCTGACGCATGGGTCGTGACCCCCGGGATCACGATGCCCGGGAGCGGGTCCGCCGACCAGGCGCGCACGGTCACGCCTGCCGAGGCGGTGGCGTCGGGCGCGGATGTACTGGTCGTGGGGCGGGGGGTCACGCGTTCGGAGAACCCGCGCGAGGCACTCCGGTCGATCCGCTCGTTCTTCGAGGAGGTGGCGTCGTGATGGAATCGGACATCCTCCGTGCGTTCGAGGAGACGGGCGCACTTCGCACGGGGCACTTCCATCTGTCCAGCGGCCTGCACTCCGACACCTACTTCCAGTCCGCGCTGGTGCTTCAGTATCCCGAGCGTGCGGATGAACTCGCGAGATCGCTGGCGTCCCGGCTTCGCGAATCCGAACCGGAGACGATTGTCGGTCCCGCGTTGGGTGGTGTGGTCCTGGGATGGGAAGTGGCGCGCGTCATGGGCGCCCGCGGGATTTTCACCGAACGCGCGGATGGAAAGATGGCGCTGCGCCGCGGGTTCGGGGTGTCGCCCGGGGAGCGGATCGCGATTGTGGAAGATGTGGTCACCACCGGGAAGTCCACGCGAGAGACCATGGCCGTGCTGCACGCTTCGGGTGCGGAGGTCGTGGCCGTGGGTGCGCTGGTGGACCGGAGCGCCGGTCGCGCCGCGCTCGGCGTTCCGTTCCATGCGCTCCTGTCGCTCGATGTGAAAGCCTGGGATCCGTCTGAATGTCCCGCCTGCGCTGCGAACATCCCCGTTGAAAAGCCCGGGAGCCGCCCCGTGACGGGGGCGTCTTCCGCCTGAGTTCCGGGGCGATCGTGGGTATTCCGCCGTCGGGCTTTCGGGGCCCGCAGACCCTGGTCATGGACGAGGCGCGTGCGTGTCGTCCTGATTGCGGGGAGCGGGGAGGCGCGCCCTTCGCCCCGCCTGCTTCCAGATCCACCAGCCGAACACCCCGAACACGAGGATTCCCGGCAGGCTTCCCTCCGGCCCGAAGTCTCCCCCGTTCCACAGCCGGGAGGGGCCGGCCTCGACGGCAAGCAATCGCGCGGCGACCGGCGTTCCGCTGACCGGCACGGAACAGACCTGCGCGACGAATGCGTTCCATCCGGCGTGGGCACCGCAGGCCATTGCGAGATCTCCCCGAGAGTGGACAAGCCCCGCCAATGCCATCGCCGCGAGGAAGACGCCGAAGGTCCCCATGCGGCCGGGCGACCCGGGGTCGGCGAGGTGGATCAGCGCGAACGATCCCGAAAGCCAGACTGCCGCGAAGGGGAAGTTCACGGCGCGAGCAAGATCCCGCTGGCCGGGGCCGCGGAATGCCATCTCCTCGCGGGCTGCTTCCAAGGCCAGCGCGGCCAGTACCGCGAGGAAGCCCCCAACGCCTGTGCCGGGCGCAGAGAACCCCGTGATGCGGAATCCTCCGGCGGCGGCGCAGGCCCCCACGACGACCAGTGCCGTGCCTCCACCGCCCGCGAACCCCATCACCCATTCGCGACACCAACGAGCACTCAGGCGCAGAAACGGACGGTGACCCGCTTGCCGGGCGGCGCGGCCTTCGCCCCGCTTCTCCAGCCGGTTGTAGGCAAGGACGACCGCCGCCGACAGCCCCACGCTTCCGGCGACCACCGCCACCGGCACGATGGGCGGCCCCGGGTCCCCGCGAAGGAGCCCCGCGAATCCGCCTCCCGGCAGAAGGACACCGACCATCTCCCGGATGACGACCGGCACCAGAAACGCGAGGACCACAAACGCAAGCCCGCGTGCGCCGAACATCACCCTCTCGAAGAACTCCGGCCCCGGGATGGGGTCGCGTGGCTCGTCCGGTGTCAAAGCAACCCCCGCGGTTGTTCAGGTGGAGATCAGCCGTGTGCTTCGGTTCCGCACACACTGCACGGCCATGCCCCCCGCGACGCGCGTCCCTCGCGAGGATCGGCGCGAATCTACTCTGATTTGCAGGAATCTCCCAGCCTGGCGTTTCCCGCACCGGTGGCCCGTTTCCTGCGAATGGCGGGGGTGGCCTTGCACCTCCCGGTGAGGGCGGGGCGGCGAGCACAGGAGGATGGTTCCCTCCAAAAGGCCAAGGGTGCAATGGGGGCGCCCGAGGCTTCCTCTCCGGAAGGTGCTTCCGCCCACGCCTCTTGCCGGGGGAGAATCGCCCGGAGTGGCTCTCCAGTCTTCGAGATGGGGAAACTCGGGGGTTTCGGGCTGTGGACTGCCGGTATTTCGAGTCTTTCGTCCTCCCCGGCACCGCACCCCGCCCCCGGTTTCCCGGCCCCCCGGAAGAGGAAACCTCAGGGTGTCTTCTGGTCACCCTCTGGCCTTTTCCACTTTCCCTTTTCACAAAACCGGTTTATTGTGCAACCCGTGTGCTAGTGAAAACGGGCTTGTGCGCTCCATTGTCAGGCGCCATCCCTTCCTGCGAGATGAGTCGACTCCCGAATAGAGTCGTGCCGGATCTGCAGGATGCATCTTTTGAGCCCCCCAGAAAGGTCGGGAAATATGGCACAGGATGTTTCAGCGAGGCAGCAGAAGGCCCGCGATCGTCGAGACGAACTGAAGAGGCGACTGTCGGTTCTTCAGGCGGAAGTGGATGAAGTCCAGGAGGGACTTTATTTCCATCGACCGGCGGGTCAGCGTCGGCGGAAGACCATCCCGGCGGGAGCCAGACGGCCGAATGCCCGTCGCCTGAACGACACTACCGTCAAGGACGCCATCGTGGATCTTCTTCGCGAAAAGAAGAAGCCCATGCACTACAAGGATATTGCCCAGACTCTGGAGGAGGAAGGCCGCTACCGGACGAAGAGCAGTAACTTCCTGTCGACCGTGGCCATCACCATCCTCCGGGACAAGCGTCTGAAGCGCCACGAACCAGGTGTCTATGGGCTGAAGAGCCGCTACCAGTAAGCGGTGCCGTGGTGGTGACGGGAGGCCACCGGGCCTGTCCGTCACCACCCGTCAGCACGGCCATGCCTGATCACCCACTGGCCAGATCGCCTTTGTCGCAATGCCCCGTCAACGGGCCAGTGGTTCTGCCCCGCGGCCCGGAAGGGCGCCGCCGGACCGCGCCACCTTCACCACCCTCTCCATCACCGCCCTCTCCGTCGTGTTGTCCGGCGGCAGCGTCGACATGGCGTGCCGCATGGCGGCCACCCCTTCCTCGCGCCGGTCGAGTTTCAAGAGCAGGCTGGCGCGGAGCTTGTGCGCCCTCCACGCTTCCGGCTCCTCGTCGTGGATTCGGCCTTCGAGCACGGTCAGGGCAGACTCCAGCATTCTCTCCTCGTGAAAGAGGCCGGCGAGCTTGAAGGCGCAGAGAGTCGGGTGGTAGGCCTCGAGGCTGATGGCCATCATGTAGGACTGCTCTGCGGACCTCGGGAGGTTTCGCTGCTGATAAATCGATCCGTGCTGGAGCGCACTCCTGGCGTGATACTCGCGGATGCTGAGGCCGCTTCGCAGCGAGGAGGGGCGGGGTCTGTCGGGAGCCGCCGATCGGGCTGCCCAAAGAGCGGACGCCTTCTGCGGGTATTCCGGGTCAATCGGGTCGGCCGCGGGATGGATCGTGAAGCCGACACCCCAGGGGAGTGCCGCCCAGCGATTCCCGAGAACTTCCGTCCAGGTACTCGGGCGGAAATAGAGCGACGGATCCATCGCAATGGGCCGGACTCCCCCGTTCAACCCGATCAACTCGTGAAGGAATGACGGCTTCAACACGCGTCCGGTTCGGATCGGGGGGGCATGGACAGGACGCCCGCTGCGGTTTGCGCGGAGCGTGGAGGGGCGATCCGCGTGGATGACATCGAGGTCGGGTCGGAGGCCGTCTGCCGCCAGTGCGAGGTGGATCGGGTTGGTCGTCAACAGGAGTGCGTCTTCCGGAACATGGAGAAACGAGTCCTCCGCCCACTCGACCCCCGGCTCCACGCGGCCATCCAGGTGATGAAACTGGGTGGCCAGGAGTGTTCCGCACATCGCGATGGCCACGGCAGGGGGGAGATGGTGTGCGAGACGGGAATCCGGGTTCGCAGAGAAGCGACGAACCAGCGTGGCCGCCGCCGGGGCGAGAAGGAACAGGCCGGACCATGCAGTCAGGGCGCGAAGAACGCCGGGGTGCCCTGGATCGCCGAAGAGAAGGGCGAGTGCGCACATTCCGCCCGCGAGAAGAAATGGGCGAAGGCGGTGCGTCTCGCCGCGAAAGAGGCTCCACTTGCCGAGGACTGCCAGCGCAATCCCCAGCGGACCCAACCCGCGCCACAGAGCACGGAGAATCTCCACGAGGCCGCCGGGCCACGACCCCGGCCCCGCAAAGCGGAAGTCCGCCGCCGGTCGTCCCCACCAGATGGCGAGCGCGTCGGCGGGGCTGTGCGCATTCCCGAAAAGCACGAGCGGCTCACCGGCCGCAAACGCGAGCGGGAGGAACACAGAGGCGAACCCCGCCATCAACCCGCCCGCCGCGCCCGCGAGGTGGCGAGTGCCCTCCTCCACCGGTCGCCGGAGGGTGCCGCCCATCGCCATGGCTCCGAATGCGGGCAGCAGCACGAGGACCCACGGATACTCCGCGAGGGCCGCCCCCAAGAGCAAGGCGCCGAGTACAGGGCGGGGTCGCTCGGCCAGAAACGCGGACGCCGAACCCGTGAGCAGCAGCAGAAGAAGTGAAGTGGGGCCCGCCTGCAGCCCGAGGCGTCCGGTGTCTCCACCAAAGAGGAGCGCGCCGCCCACGGCAATCCCGACGGCCAGAGCTGCGGTGGGGTGGGGCACGAACCGCGCCGCAAGCCGAGCCGCCAGTGCCGCGGCGAGCGCGAGAAGAAGCCCGGACGCCAGATGCACCAGCGGGAAGATCCCTGCGTCCGGCGCCGCAAGGCGGCCGACTGCGGCCAGCGATCCGGTGGTCCATGCGGTGAGTGCGGCGGGCGGGGAGGTGGTGACGCATCGTCCACGGGCTGCCGCCACGCCGAGGGCGTCGGCCCCGTTCATGGCGCCATCGGAGTGAAGGCTGATGGCCGATGCCGCCCCCAGCAGAAGCACGAGAAGAAACGCGGTGCGAGTGTTTGTCATCAGTCCCTCTCCGGGTACAGCGATCCGGCCTTCTCGGCAGAGGTGACGATTCCCCGAATCATGGCGGAACTGAATCCGCGATGCTCCATCTCGTTCAGCCCCGAGATCGTGCAACCGCGTGGCGTGGTGACGCGGTCGATCTCACTCTCCGGGTGCCCCGCCCGATCCCGAAGAAGCGATGCAGCGCCCCGGGCCGTCTGCGCGGCCATGGCCAGGGCTTCGTCGGCATGGAATCCGATCTCGATCCCGCCCTGGGAAGCCGCACGCACCGCACGCAGGAAGAAGGCGATTCCACACGCGCACAGCGCAGTCGCCGAGCCCATCCGGCTCTCCGCGATCACAAGCGTCGTGCCCACCGCGTCGAAGAGCGATTGTGCCATCTTCAGCGCATCCTCCGAATCCTCATTCGCGGACAGACAGGTCATCGACTCCCCGATGCCGACCGCCGTGTTCGGCATGGCACGGACCACGGGGACGCCCCCCCGGGTGGCTTCCCGGATCCGGGCGATGGATGCATCGGACACGACCGAGACGAGTACCTGTCGGGCGGGATCCAGCGCCGGAGCGATCTCCTCCAGGAGCGAGTCCAACTGTTGCGGCTCGACCGCCGCGATCACGACATTCGCGCCTCGGATGGCTTCCAGATTGTCAGAAAGTGTCGGGAATCCCGCCGCCGCGAAATCCGCAAGGCGATCCGCATTGCGCCTCGTCAGACGGATGTCCGCGGCCGGGAAGCTCCCGCTGGCGACCAGACCGCGAGCGATCGCGCAGCCGATATTCCCGGCGCCGAGGATGGCAATCACGGAGGGGTTGGACATGGGTGACTCCAGAGAAAGGGCTCTTGGACAGGAGAATCGCCCCGCATCGTACCCTTGTGCCGGGGCGGTCACAAGTCGGGAACGCTCCGCCGGGGCCTAGCGGACCAGCACGATTTTCGCCGTCGCGGCCATGCCCCCAGCGAACGCTCGCACGAAGTACACTCCGGAAGGAAGGTGCCCGCTCCCGGCTTCCAGCACGATGTCAGGAGCGGTCGGTCCCCGATGCAACGGTTCCACGATTCGCCCGGAGACATCCACCAGATCGGCCGAAAGGTCGGGACGATTCGTGCCCGGGGATTCCGCAAAGGACACCTGGACGCGGATCGACCCGCGGGAGGGCGTGCCGGAAAGCACGCGAAGCGTGAGCGCACCCGCCGGGGCGGATGCCGGGTCACCTGGAAGCGCGGCGGTCACTCCCGGCTGAACGACGATCCATTCGGGTGCGGGCAGGTCACCGTCCCCATTGCCGCAGGGTGTCTGGGAGTCGAGCGACCCGCCGTCCGCGCTGGCGTAGGCCGCGAAACAGACGCGCAGGGAGGTCGGCGCGCTGCCCCATGCCGTTTCCGTGTCCACCACGCCCTCCAGGTACGACCCGGCGGCGTGCGACACGCCGGAGGAAGTCAGGTTTTCGTTGGCGTCGAACCACCCGCTCCAGTCGTTGTCGTTCTCATTCCCGAGGTAGAGATCCCACCGTGCCGCGGTTCCCGCCTTCGCCCACGGGGCGGACCGGGTGCCGGCGGTTTCCTCCCGGGCGACCATCAGGAAGTGGTCCACCCCCGTCGTCTGCGAGACGCCGGGCGCCGCCAGATAGAGGTATCGACCGTCGTATTCCGCGTAGAGATCGACCCCCGCGCAACTGGCCGCCGGCGTCATGCCCGGGTCGGGTTGTCCATCCAGAGTGTACCCGTGTCCACCCGTCCCGCCCGTTCCGACATAGACATGCTGAATGGGGCTTCGCGATCGGTTCCCCAGGCTGTCCACCGCCTCCACGCGATAGTCGAGCAACGCGTCCGAGAATCCGGAGACATGGAACCAGTACTCGTCCGCAATCGCGTTCGGCATGACGAAGAAGTCGATCCCCGGGTCGTTGTGAACATTTCCGGCCGGGAAGTCGCGCTGCGTCATGGCAAAGGCCTGCCACGCGCCAACCTCGGGGCCACCCGCATGGGTTTCGTTGTCGGTGGACGCGGGAGAGTTGGCGCCGTCGAGGTCTTCCCGCAGAAGGAGCGACACCTCGGCGACCCCGGAAAGGTCATCCACGAAAGTCCAGACATGGAACCCGGAGGTCATGTCCGCGCCTTCGCCGGAGGGATAGCCCCACAGAGCCCCGCCGCCCTTGCCGCCCGGGTTCCACGGGAGGCGCTGCGGGATCCAGACGGTCGGGCCGGTGAGATCGGCGCCTCCGGCCATGGCCGCCGCCGCGTGTTCCATGGCGCGGTTGGCCGCCAGAGTCGGCTTGACCTCCATGTCGAGCGCCGTTCCGTAGTACATGTAGCCGCTCTCGTGTCCGGCCAGCAGGAAGTGCCACGCCTTGTCGATATCCGTTGTCCCCGGGAGAGTCGGATCCACGACGCGGTCGATGTCCGGCGGCCCCGTCACCTCCTCTGCGGTCAGCACGCGATTCACCGCGGCGGTCAGGACCGCCCAGTTGCGCTCATCCTCGGCCCACCCGTTCGGGATGTCGAAGAACCCGGCGGCATCCACCAGCGGCCAGTTCCAGTTGATGAACTGCGGCGACCCGAAGTCCCCGTCCGCGTTCACCCAGCCGCCGTCTTCGACATGCACCACATCGTCCGCGGCCACCGGATGATCCGCGAGATACTCGGCCACGGTCGTCGGTTCGTAGCCGGAAGCGGCGGCCGCGTGTGCGAACTGCGTCACATTCTCGTTGTAGTAGGAGTACCCGCCCGCCCAGGCGTTGTCGCCGTCGTGCGCAAAGAGCACCAGCGTCGGGTGCGCGGGGTCATTGTAGGGAGCGACCGCATCGACTTCGCCCGTGCCGTAGAGTCCGTAGCCTTCGTTCCATCCCATCGCGTTGGACGCGGGCACCACCACGATGGACGAGACGATGCCCGTTTCCGGATCCACGAACTCCGCCCGGTGGGGCCGCAGGCCGTAGGAGGGCGGCACCTTCACGGTCACCCCGCGACTGATGGTCTGCGGGTTGTAGAACCCCTGCGCCGGGTTCCACTGATCGGCGAGGTTCGGAGGGTCGCACTGGTCCTGCCCGGCGTCATACGGATAGTCCGCGCAGGCGCGCGCGATGTGGATGTCCGGCACGATCGACCACGCGATCCCCTCGGACGCCAGCACCGGGATCATGCGTTCGCTGAAGCACATCTCCGCCGGGAAGAACCCCGCGGAGACTGCGGGGTCTCCCCACGCACCCGGGGAGACGGCCTTCTGCGCCTGGATCATCCGTCGGAACACGGCCTCATCAACCAACGGGTTGATCGAGTGATGGTATGCCACCAGAACGAGATCCAACCGCGACCGCCCGCCGCTGGTGGTCCAGCCGTGGGCATCTCGATAGGGTTGGCTCCAGTTCCACGCGTAGCGTCCGCCGTTCCACCCGGCTGCCGCGAGGCTGCGGATGTTCCCGATCAGTGACCCCGCGAAGGAGACCTGTGCGCCCGCGTCCGGAAGGTCCAGTACGGAGGAGATGGCGGTTCGCGGGTAATCCTGATAGGCGTGAACGCGGTCGTCCTTGTCAAAGATGGAGAAGACATCGTTCTGGCTGTGCCCGAGCGTGATGGTCTCGTGCGCGAACTCGTGGGCGGACCCGTTCCACACACTTCGCTCCGGCCAGTAGATCGGCTGATGCATATGCCAGAGCCATGTCGTATGAACCGGCGCAGCGCGAGGCATGCTCCCGGCCGCGGCCAGAAGAAGCACGGAAGTTGCTAGAAGAAAAGGCCGGGCCAACGCGTTCCGTTTCATGGCGTAGAGAGTACCTGACGGCACCCGGGGTGTTCAACCGGCCGGGGTGGTCGAGTTCGGATGTCCGTGATAGCTTGTCGGCTCTGATCCGCAACGGCCGTCTACCCCGCGCGAAGGAACCATGGACACCCACCGCACACTCACCCTTGTCGTCTTCGTTCTTGTGTACGCGGGGCTCATCCTCTTCAAGAGGCGGCGTACCGAGATCCTCTCCGCCGGGGTTCTCGTGATTCTCGCGAGCGGCGTTCTCGCTCCCGCAGTCGCCGCGCGGGCCGTTTCCTGGAATGTGATCGGGATCTTCGCCGGGGTTCTGCTTCTGGCCGAGATGTTTACGGAGTCCGGAATGCCGCTCCGGATTGCGGACATTCTCATCGACCGGTCGAAGAATGTCGGCCGGGCCATCCTGCTTGTGTGCGTGTTCGCCGGGTTTGTCTCGATCTTCGTGGAGAATGTCGCGACCGTCCTCATCGTGGCGCCGGTGGCGATTCAGATTGCCCGGCGCGTGGGCGCGTCTCCCGTTCCGTTTCTCGTGGGGATTGCGGTGTCGTCCAACCTCCAGGGGGCGGGCACACTGATCGGGGACCCGCCCAGCATGATCCTGGCCGCATTCTTGAAGATGGACTTCAACGACTTCTTCTGGATGGACGGGCATCTGTCCATCTTCTGGGCTGTGCAGGCGGGGGCGGTGGCGGGGACGGCTGTGCTGTGGCTGCTCTTTCGCAGATTTCGGAACCCTGTCGAGTACATCGATCCGCCGCAGGTGAGCACGAGGACCCCCTCGTGGGCAATGGGTGTGCTCATTGTGCTGCTGGCGCTCTCGCCGAAGTTCGACCCGGGCTTCCGGTGGCTCGGCGGGACACTCTGCGTGGGTACGGCGCTTCTGGTGCTTCTTCGCGAGGAGGTCCGGTCCCGGGGCACCGCCCGTCGCGTTCTGGGAGGTTTTGACTGGAACACCACCGTCTTCCTGATCGGCGTCTTCATACTGGTGGAGGCGCTCGTGGAGACGGGACTGGTGCGGGACTTCGCCGGACTCTTCCTGCGCGTCGTCGGAAGCGACCCGATGGGAATCTATGCGTCGCTCGTCTCGGTGTCGGTCGTGTTCTCCGCGCTTGTGGACAACATTCCCTACATCACCGCCATGATCCCGGTCGTGCAGGAGGTGGCCGCCTCGGCGAGCATCTCCTCGGCCACCCCCCTCGTGTTCGGGATGCTCCTCGGTGCCAGTCTCGGCGGGAATATCACGCCGTTTGGAGCGTCGGCCAATGTCGTGGCGGTCGGTCTTCTCCGCAAGGAGGGTTCGCCGGTGTCCACCTGGGAGTTTCTGAAGATCGGGCTTCCCTTCACGCTGGCGGCCACGCTGGCAGGCGCGGTCTTCCTGGCGTGGGCATGGAACCTGGGTTGATCCGACAGCATCGGATCACGGACTGGTGATGAAGACCTGCGCTGCCCGGGAGGCCTGCGCGCGTCGGTTGTCCCAAACCTGGAGCGTAGTCGTGTAGGTCCCCGCGGCGGCATAAGTGTGCGTCGTCGACTCTCCGTCTCCATGCGCGCCGTCTCCGAAGTCCCAGTAGTAACGAAGAATCTCACCGTCGGGATCGAACGATCCGCCCCCGTCGAAGGAGACAGCGGAACCCGCCAGCCCCGAGTACGGGCCTCCGGCATCAGGCACAGGCGGGATGTTCGTCGCCGAGATGGAAAAGACCGCTGCCGCAAGCAGGATGCTGTCCCCGTCTCCTTCGGGCGGGCTGACCACCTGAAACGCGAAGTGCGAGTGACCCGCCGGTATCGCGACGCCATCCACCCGGAAGATATCGAACTGGCTCCCGGCCGCACCGGTCAGCGAGTTCACGCGGGAGAATCCCCCGGGGAGATTCTCTTCAGGCGGACTGGTGGCCGGACCGGTCGCCCAGAGGACGGCATCCGCGCGGGTGGGTTCGCAATCTCCCGCAAGGAGCAAGAGAGATGCCGATCGATCCGCCATGGCGGGCGGGAACCGAAAGGCGTGGACCGCGCCGGTATCGTGGTGGGGGTCCGCCCAGTAGACGAACTCGCCGGGTTCGTACACGAGAAGCCCGTTGTAGGGAGAAGCGAGGTCGCGGATGGTCACTATGAGCGCGGCCCCATCCGGGTTTCCCCGCGGGCCGAGATCGAAACCGTCGAGCGTGAGGGAGTTCATCCCCGGCGCGACGAGTGCGGACGCGTCCATTCGGTAGAAGAGCGCGGTTCTCGGTGGCGAGGTTCCCTGCGGAACGGCGGCGTAGAGTTCGCCGGTGTGTTCCACGCCGTTGATCGACAGCGTGGCGTCCCCGGTGGGGGATACCGCGAGTCCGCACCAGTAGAGGGTCGCGGAGAGAATGTCGGAGGGGGCGCTTGCGGGAATGCCCACGGCAAGTGTGGCCGGTTGCGAGAAGAGACCCGTAGCCCCGTGGATCACCGACCGGCCCGCCTGCCCGATCAGGACCTCGGGGAAGGGAGCCTCTTCCGGCGGAGTGGGCGGAAGAAGTACGCGCGGCCCGGAGACATCCCGCCCCGATTCCAGCGTACAACCCGCGATCAGGAGAAGTGCGGTCAGGGTCGCGGCAAGAACCGAATCGACCGCGCCCGGCAGCCGGGCCAGGGAAGTGCCCTGCCTGCGTGGACAGTCCATGGGAATCCTCCGGTCCGCACCCTCACACCACACCACCCGCCGGACGGATCACGCAGCCGTCCGACCCGGATGCGGGGATTGTGCTGCCGGGAAGACCAGAAGTGCAACGAAAGATTGTGGGCTTAGGCGTGGCTCAACCAGAGGGGATCGCCGAGTTTCTCATTGTACTGGGGGCGGCAGCGCTCCGCATTGTACAGCGTGTCCACATCCACCACTCGTGGACCCAGTGCGGGGTCCGGGATATCCGTGTGTGCGTAGCGGCCGCCTTGAACGGCAATCATCCGCCCGGATACGCCATCGGCCACCAGATCCATGGCGATATTGGCGAAGGTCGTGGCCACAATCTGGTCGATGGCATCCGGCGCTCCGCTTCGGAGATCGTAGGTGAGGTCGCTGTGGAGCGTGCGGACTCCCGTGCGGCGGGTGATCTCTTCTCCGAACAGGAGACCGATATCCACCTTCCTCCGGTGTCCGTAGGCGTCGGCCACCCCGTATTCTCCCACCTTGTGTCCGCTCCACGAGGCGCCCTCGCTCATGACAATCAGGGCGTAGTTGCTGGGGTTGCCCGCCTTGTCGCTGGCGAGAAGATCCACCACCTCTTCCAGATCGAAGCGGTGCTCCGGGATGAGACAGCGCGTGGAGGTCACATACCCCGTGTAGAGAGCGGTAAAGCCCGCGTCTCTCCCGAAGATGCGGAAGATCCCGATTCGTTCGTGGGAACCCAGCGTGGTTCGCTGCCGCGTGATGAGCTCCTTGGCCCTCGTGATGGCGGTGGAGAATCCGATGCAGTACTCCGTCCCGCGCACATCGTTGTCCATGGTCTTCGGAATGGCGATCACGGGCATTCCCGCATGGTGCAGATGCGCGGCGAAACTGAGCGTATCGTCCCCGCCGATCGCCACGAGGCACCCCACGCCCAGACGGTCCAGATTCTCCATGACCACGGGCGTGAAGTCGTAAACGCCGTCGTAGGAACCCAGCCGCGCGAGGCTCTCGGCGGTCATGTGCTCCGGTACGATTTTCTCCGACACATTCTTGGGATTCGTTCGGGAAGTGTGGAGAATCGTTCCGCCGCTTCGGTCGATCCGGCGCGTGTTCTCCCGGGTCAACGGACGGTAGAACTCCGGGTCCTCGGGTTTCGACGGGTCCATGTGGGTCAGGCCCATCCAGCCGCGCCGGAATCCGACGACTTCCCGCCCCATCTCGCTTCCACGATAGACGACCGACTTGATGACCGCGTTCAGTCCGGGGACATCGCCGCCGCCCGTCAGTACTCCGATCCGAGGGTGTTGCTTCGTCATCGGCAGCTCCTCCCGCGGCCAAGATGCACGCGGGAGTGAGTTCGGTCAATCGCCACGGGGAACGAAGTCAGTCTTTCTCCCAGGGTGCCTTGGGAGCCTTCTTCTTCTTGAAGGTGCGCAGGCCTTCTTCGAGTTCAGAGTGGCGCTCCTTTCGCTCCGCGCCCTCTTCGTCTTCCTCGAAGATACGCATGAACTCCTCCGACTTCTCCTCCTGCCGCTTCTGAAACGCCTCCACTTCGTCGGCGAGCCCGGGGCCGGTGTCCTCCTCCGGGAGTTCCTCCAGCGCGAGATGGTCCGCCAGGTGTACATGCGTCTCGAACGGGGTCTCGACCATGCGAAGGATGCCCCGGGCCTCCAGGGCGCGCAGGCGGTGACCGGTGATCTCCACCTTCGATTCGAGCGCTTCGGCCACCTCCTCCAGCGTGGGCGGGCGCTTCCTCAACCAGACGAGCAGGCGGACGGCGGCAACCTGTGCGTGGCCGACCTCCCGGGTGATCGTGATCTCCATCGTGAACCCTCCCGGCGGACGAGGATAGGTCGTGGGTCCGGCCGCCGCAATACAACCTTCGGCATGGCGCCGACACGGGCGGCAGGGTAGACTATCTCGTCATCCATCGGATACACGGTCTTTTCGCCCGGAGGGCGGCCCCATGGACAATATCACCGTCGTCGGCACCGGCTATGTGGGGCTTGTGACCGGCGCCTGTCTCGCGGACTTTGGAAACCGAGTGATCTGTGTGGACAACGACCGCGCCAAGCTCAAGACGCTGAGAAACGGGGATGTTCCCTTTTACGAACCCGGCCTCGCCGAACTGGTTGCCATGAATCGGGAACGCGGGCACCTCTCCTTCACCGGAGGCCTTGCGGAGTCCGTTCCCGGCGCGAAGGTGGTGTTCATTGCCGTGGGAACACCGCCCGGCGAGGACGGACGCGCAGACCTTCGTTATGTGCGGGAAGTAGCCGCGGGAATCGCGGAGCACATGGACGGCTACACCGTGGTGGTCACGAAATCCACCGTACCCACCGGCACCGGAAAGATCGTGGAGTCGATCATTCGGGAGAAGCGGCCCGATGCGGAGTTCGATGTTGTATCCAACCCGGAGTTTCTTCGCGAAGGGTCAGCCATTCACGATTTCATGCGACCGGATCGTGTTGTCATCGGCGCGACATCGGAACAGGCGATGGATGTGATGGAAGGCATTTACCGGCCGCTCTATCGCCTCGGCACGCCCATCGTCCGGACGACCGTCGCCAACGCGGAGATGATCAAGTACGCCTCCAACGCATTCCTTGCGACGAAGATTTCCTACATCAACGAAATCGCGAACCTCTGCGACGCGGTCGGCGCGGATGTCACCGTGGTCGCGAAGGCGATGGGCCTCGACGGGCGCATTTCCTCCAAGTTCCTGCATGCGGGTCCGGGGTACGGCGGTTCGTGCTTCCCGAAGGACACGATCGCGCTGGCGCAGATTGCCGAGTCCTCCGGGTACGAGTTCCGGCTTCTGAGGGCGGGGCTGGAAGTGAATCGCCTGCAGATGCACCGCATGGTGGACAAGGTCGTGTCCATCTGCGCCGGAGATCTCACCGGGAAGACGGTGGGGATTCTCGGGGTTGCCTTCAAGCCGAACACGGACGACACGCGCGAAGCCCCTTCGCGGACCATCATTCCGGAACTCTTCGCACGCGGCGCAACGGTCCGCGCGCACGACCCGGTCGTGAAGGACCTCGACGGCATCGACGGCATCACCTGGTGCAGCGGGGCCTACGAAGTGGCGGATGGCTGTGACTGTCTCGTTCTCCTGACCGAATGGAACGAGTATCGCATTCTCGACTTCCCGAAACTCAAAGAGGTCATGCGCTCCCCGAACTTCGTGGACTGCCGCAACATCTACGACCCCCGGGAAATGCGCCAGGCGGGAATGAACCACGCAGGTGTCGGTCGAAGCTACGAGGCGTCGTCTTCGTGGGAGTTCCAGGATGTGCTCCGACTGGGCGGCGGTTCGGATGCGGAACCGGTCGCGGGGGGGGCATCCTGATGCGGATTCTCGTGACGGGCGGCGCAGGCTTCATCGGATCGAACTTCGTGCACCATGTCATGGAGTCCCGCCCGGATGCGGAAGTGGTGGTTCTGGATGTGCTGACCTATGCGGGGAATCTCGACAACCTGAAGGATGTTGAGGAAGACCCGCGCTTCTCGTTTGTCCGCGGGAACATCTGCGATGCAGAGGCGGTCCGGAAAGCCATGAAGGGCTGTGACTTCGTGCTCAACTTTGCCGCGGAGACCCATGTGGACCGCTCCATCGGGGACCCGGGGAACTTCGTGCAGACGGATGTCTACGGAGCATATGTTCTTCTGGAGGCGGCGAAGGAACACGGCGTGCGGCGCTTCATCCAGGTTTCCACCGACGAAGTCTACGGGGAGCGCATGGACTCCGCCGCCACGGAAGACTCCGCGCTCATGCCGAGGAATCCCTACGCCGCGTCGAAGGCGGGCGGTGACCGGTTGGCGTTCTCGTACTGGGCCACCTATGGACTTCCGGTCGTGATTACCCGGTGCAGCAACAACTACGGACCCAACCAGTACCCGGAGAAGTTGATACCGCTCTTCGTGACAAACGCCATCGATGACGAACCTCTTCCCGTTTATGGTTCAGGGAAGAACATCCGTGATTGGATTCATGTTCAAGACCATGCCGCAGCTCTGGACCTTCTGATGGATGCGGAAGGCGCGGATGGCCAAGTCTTCAACATTGCCGCCGAGAACGGACTCACCGTGCTGGAGATCACTTCGCTCATTCTGAAGACGCTGGGGAAACCGGAGACACTCATTCGCCATGTGGATGACCGGCAGGGGCATGATCGTCGCTACTGGCTCAGCACCCGGAAACTCCGTGAGGCTTATTCATGGGAACCTGGCCACTCCTTTGAAACGGGAATGGTGGAGACGATCCGCTGGTTTCAGGAGAACGAGTGGTGGTGGCGCAAGATCAAGTCCGGCGAGTTCCGGGAGTACTACCGGAAGCACTACGCCGCGTTGAACGACTGATGGAGCTTCGCGGAAAAGACCGGCGGTATCTTCGCGGGCTCGGGGTGTCGCTCAAGCCGGCGGTACTGGTCGGGAAGGCGAGCGCCACGCCGGGGGTTCTTGCGCAGATCCAGGACGCGCTGGAAGCGCACGAACTCGTGAAGATCCGGCTTCTGGAATCCGTGGAGGGGAACCGGAAGATCGTGTCCGCCGAACTTGCAGCAGCCGCCGAAGCGGAACTTGTGCAGGTGCTCGGCCGGACCGCGCTCCTCTACCGGCCGCGTGCGGAGAAGCCCGTCATCGAACTGCCGCAATAGGGTGCAGCAGAGCCGCAAGGCGCACCCTTCTTGCCGCGCACAACACGCTGCCGCCACTTCGCCGGGTGGCGGCCGGGATCGCCCCTAGTCGTTGTCGTCGGGGCACGCCGGGACGATTCCCTCTTCCAGCCACCCGTAGCGTCCGTTCATCACGCCCTTCGAGATTCTCCGGCCCGCGCTCCCGATCCGATCCGACGCCGCCGCGCGGAAGGACTCCTGCACTCGGGCTGTTGCGCACCGGCAGAAGTGATCCGCCAGCTCCACATTGGAGCCGTCGTCGGGGTCGCCCGGCTGCCTGGAGGCCGCGCGGGACACAGTGGCGCTCATCGCAAAGAGTTCCGTGCCGATGTCCACGAACAGCCCCAGCAGAACCTGCCGCCGCTCCAGGCCGCCGGCGTGCGTGGCCATGGCGTGGAACAGGGCGCGTGCCAGTCGCTTCGCGGAACGGCGCACAAACCGGATGTGACCGCAGAGTTCGTGGGGGATGTGGCGCGGCACTCCGCCGAGCGAAGGCAGCCAGCGGGAGAGGTACCACCCCGGATACCAGGCGGCGGCTCCCGCGAGCGAACGGAGCTTCTCGGACATCGGGCTGCGCGGGTCGATGAGTGCGCCCGCTTTCGACAGGTGCGGATCGAGTGCCTCGCGTGCGATGAAGAGCCGCATGATCTCTGATGTGCCTTCCACGATGGTGTTGATCCGCATATCGCGGTAGATCCTCTCCACCGGGAAGGACATCTCGCCACGCTCGCGGAGCGACTTCTCGGTTTCGTAACCGCGGCCCGCGCGGATCTTCATGGTCTTCTCCGCGATGGCGACGCCGATTTCGGAGCAGAAGAGCTTCGCGCACGCCGCTTCCACCCGGATGTCCGCGCCCCCGCGCACCGCCAGCCCGGATGCGAACCCGGAGACCGCATCGATGGCGTATGTATGCGATGCGATCCACGCCAGTTGCGACCCCACCGCCTCATGCTTGCCGATGGGGAGGCCCCACTGGATGCGGGTGCCCGACCACTTGCGGGTGATGCGCAGACACTGTCGCGAGGCGCCCGCCCCGGCGGCGGGCAGCGTGAGGCGTCCGGTGTTCAGCGTCGCGAGTGCGATCTTCAGCCCGCGTCCCTCTCCGCCCAGGAGATTTCCGACCGGAATCCGCAGGTTGTTGAACCGGATGATTCCGTTCTCAATGGCCCGGATCCCGAGGAACTCACAGCGATGCGTCACTTCGAATCCGGGAGCCTTTCCCTCGACAATGAACGCCGAGATCTGTTTTCTCTCCCGCCCCTTCACCATCTTCGAAGGAGTCT
Organism: Gemmatimonadota bacterium; assembly: GCA_030747075.1. Taxonomy (NCBI): domain Bacteria; kingdom Pseudomonadati; phylum Gemmatimonadota; species Gemmatimonadota bacterium. The sequence goes on along the minus strand of JASLLL010000025.1, from coordinate 14,663 downwards.
TTGCCATCACGATCAACAGTTCCGCGATGAGACCATTCGTGCACCAGAGTTTCTCGCCGTTCAGGATCCACTCGGTGCCGTCCTCGCTCAGGACCGCGGTTGTGTTCATGTTCGCCGGGTCGCTCCCGACCCCTGCTTCCGTCAGCGCGAAACCGGAGATCGCCCCCTTTGCCAGCCGGGGGAGGAAGTGGTTCTTCTGTTCTTCAGTCCCGAAGTGGAGGATCGGCTGCGGCACTCCGATGGACTGATGCGCGGACAGCCAGACTGCGGTGGAGGCGCAGTGGCTGGCAACCAGAGCAACCGCGCGGTTGTAGTTGATCTGCGACATTCCGAGACCGCCGTACTCCTTGGGGATCTTCATGGAAAACGCGCCAAGGTCCACGAGCCCCTGGATGACTTCGTCGGGAACCTTCAGATTCCGGTCGATCTCATCCGCGTCCACCTGGTCTTTCAGGAACTCTCCGAGCTTCTCCAGAAACCGGTCGCCGATCTCCCGGTCTTCCGCATCCTGATGAGGGAAGTCGAGGACGAGATCCGGCCGGAAGTTCCCCATGAAGAGTTCCGCCCCGAAGCTGGGGTGACTCCACTCGGATTGCCGGGATGACTCCGCGAGTTCCCGGGCGTGTTCTTCGGCGGCTGTCTTGGGCGACATACGGCACTTCTCCTTGTAGGCCAGTCCGTGAACCCGTTTCCGGGGCGCAAGTCCCCAGGGTGAGTAATCGGCCGGAAGGGACCACCTCCTGAACCTGCATACCGCAGCTTGCCCGGGGAAGCCCGTGTTTTCTCGCGTCCCCGCTTCACGAATCGCGACACATTCTTTCCTGTGGAAATGCGGGGTAGCGTCCGCCCGGGCGCCGGGCTACCATGCCGGATTATCTGGCTGCCGCATCCACCGGGGATGTGCGGTTCTCATGGGAGGGATGGATGCGCATTCTCGTGACCGGCGCGGCCGGGTTTTTGGGGTCGCACCTGTGCGATCGACTCCTTGCCGAAGACCACGAAGTGGTCGGTATGGATAACCTCATCACCGGCAACATCCGCAACATCGAGCATCTGGCCGGGAATGACCGGTTCCAGTTCATTCACCACGATGTCACGGAGTACATCTTTCTCTCGGGGCACCTGGATGCGCTTCTGCACTTTGCGTCTCCCGCGTCGCCCATCGACTATCTGGAGCTTCCCATCCAGACGCTCAAGGTGGGAGCGCTCGGGACACACAAGGTGCTGGGGCTTGCCCGGGAGAAGGGCGCCCGCGTTCTGATCGCGTCCTCCTCCGAGGTGTACGGGGATCCGCTTGTGCACCCGCAGCAGGAAGACTACTGGGGGAACGTGAACCCCATTGGGCCGCGGGGCGTTTACGACGAAGCCAAGAGGTTCGGTGAGGCCATGACCATGGCCTACCATCGGTCTCACGGGCTGGACACGAAGATCGTTCGGATCTTCAACACCTATGGTCCGCGGATGCGTGCGAAGGACGGCCGGGTCGTCCCGACATTCATCACCCAGGCGCTGGCCGGAGAGTCACTCACGATCTTCGGGGACGGGGAGCAGACGAGATCGTTCTGCTTTGTGACCGACCTGATCGAGGGCATCTATCGCCTGCTTCTCTCGGACCTCAACGACCCCGTGAATCTGGGGAATCCCCATGAACTGACCATTCGCGGCTTTGCGGAGGCCGTGAAGGAGGCGACGGGGTCCCGGGTTTCGGTCACCAACAGACCCCTTCCCGAGGACGACCCCAAAATCCGGCAGCCGGACATTTCCACCGCGAAGGCGAAACTCGGATGGGAGCCGCAGGTTGAGCTGTCGGACGGGCTTGCGGAGACCGTCCAGTGGTTCCGGAACGAGGGGTACTGACAGGGCCCGCCTCCGTGGGGTTGTCGGGCTTGGACGGTTGGGGGAGAGTGGTCCTGCTTGCGTCAGACAGGGCTGAGTGGTAGTTGTTTCTATTCTGAACTTTTTTATGAAGGGTGGGGACCGAATGCGCGTACTCGTCACCGGGGGAGCCGGCTTCATCGGCTCGCACCTGGTCGATCTTCTGGTGGCCCGTGGGGATCAGGTGGTCGTTCTGGACGATCTCTCCACCGGCCGCCTGGAGAACCTGTCTCAGCATGAAGAGACCGGCGCCGTCCGTACAGTCGTGGACACGGTGCTGAGCGCAGATGTTCTCGATGAACTGATTCGCGACTCCGACCTGGTCGTCCATCTGGCGGCGGCGGTAGGCGTGAAGTATGTCATCGAGCATCCGTTGCAGTCCATGCGGGTCAACATCCGGGGCACCGAGAATGTCCTGGAATCGGCGGACCGCCACGAGACCCGGGTGATCCTCTTCTCGACCTCGGAGATCTACGGAAAGGCCGCCGTCGTTCCCTTCAAGGAGGACTCCGACCGGGTCCTCGGGTCGACCACGGTTCAGCGCTGGAGTTACTCTACAGCCAAGGCGGTCGATGAGATTCTCGCACTGGCTTACCACCGCGAGCGAGACCTTCCCGTCCAGATCGTGCGTTGCTTCAACACCTGCGGTCCCCGGCAGCGCGGGCGTTATGGAATGGTTGTGCCGCGCTTTGTTCGTGCGGCCCTTGCCGGGGATCCCATCTCTGTTCACGGTGACGGACAGCAGTCCCGCTGTTTCGGTTCGGTCTTCGATGTTGTGGAGGGTGTGGTCTCTCTGATCGACTGCGACCGCGCATGGGGCCAGATTTTCAATCTGGGGAACGACGAAGAAGTGACCATCTTGCAGCTTGCCGAACGAGTGAAGAAACTCACGGACAGCGACTCACCCATCGAACTGATTCCCTACGACCAGGCGTTCTCCGCCGGATTCGAGGATATGCGTCGGCGCGTCCCCTCACTGGTGAAGATCGGCGAGTACATCGGGTACCGCCCGACGAGATCGCTGGACGACATACTGCTGGGAGTCATTGAATCGTTCCGGGGCGCAGAGTCCGTCGCGGTCCTCTGACACCCCCGGGAGGCACCGTCCGGTATTCGCTCGGTTTCTGACCCGCTCTCTTTGGGGGTGCGCGTGATTCCGGTTTTCGGCGCACTGGTCGGAGGGCTGGTCGGGGCTCTTCTCGCGACGCCCGTTGCTCGCCGCGTGGCGATCGCGACCGATTTTCTGGCATATCCCTCCGGCCGTGGTGTTCACGAGCGTGCGACCCCACTCCTGGGAGGCGTCGCGGTCGTCGCCGGGTTCCTTGCGGGAGGACTCGCCGGATGGGCGCTCCTGGGCGATCCGCCGGGGAGCCGCTTTCTGGGATTCGTCGTGGGGGCGCTTCTCGTATCCACGATGGGTGTGGTGGATGATCGGGTGAATCTGTCCTGGTTTCCGAAGCTTCTGGGACAGGTGGTCGCCGCAGTGATCTTCCTTGCCAGCGGAGGCCCGGGCGACGCCTTCTTTGCCACGCCGATCTGGATTGTGCTGTCCCTCATCTGGATTGTCGGCCTCACGAACGCGATGAACTTCCTCGACAACATGGATGGTGTCTCCCCCGGGATCACCGCGGTCGCGGCACTTGCGTTTGTCTTTCTCGGCATGTCGATGGGAAGGCCGTGGATTGCGATCGGTGCGGCGGCCCTCTGTGGGGCGTCTATCGGGTTTGTGCGCTACAACTTCAGTCCCGCGTCGATTTTCCTCGGGGACGGGGGGAGCCTCTTTCTCGGGTATGCGCTGGGGTGTTCCGGATGGATTATTGCCTGGGGCGCGGAAACTCCGGCGGCCTTGCTTGTACCCGTTCTGGTTTTGTCGTATCCCGTGTTCGACATTACGCTGGTCAGCGTGACCCGATACGCGCGGGGGCAAAGCCTGACGCAGGGCGGCCGGGATCACTCCAGCCACCGTCTGTGCCGCATTCTCGCCGGGCCGCGCGCCACTGCGCTGACCATATACGGCGTGTGTCTCCTGTCCTGTGCCGTGGCTGTGCTTCTCGACGCGTTGGCCTTCGATCCGGCCACGGTGACGCTCTCCGCGGCGGTCCTGTTCTCCTACATCGGGTTCGGCTTGTTCTTGTGTCGTCGGGCTCCCGTTCCGGAGAGCGCCTCCGGGGAAGCCCCTCCGGCCACGCCTTGACCGCTTGCGAAACGCTCTGATAGCCTGCGAATCAGAGGTCCATCCGCCTGATCGGGCGCCGCCTGTGACCATCAATCGGAGACTGGATTGAGCGAGAAACGAGTGATTCGTGTCGGATGCCGGGGGACGGAGTTCTGCCGTGCCCAGACCGCGATTGTCCTGGGTCGTCTTGCGGAAGAAGCCGGCGTGCAGTTTGAGTTCAGCGACTTCCCCGGTGCGAACGGGGAGGACCACCCCATTCAGGACGCCCTCGCGGCCGGGATGATCGACATGCACATTCGAGGCGCGCGGGAACTTCCCATCCGCCCGGTGGATGGTGTGGAGCTTGCGGCGTGTACGACTCGGGTGGACCCGTTCGATGTTCTTGTCTCCCGGGACGGGGACCTTCTGGAGGATCTGCAGGATGCCACAGTGGTGGGCGTGGAGTCCGCCCGCGTGGCGGTGCAGTTGGGCAGGTTTCTCGGGAATCTGGAGATCCGGCAGGTGGAGGGAACGGTGGATCGACTGATGCAGCAACTGGAGGCCGGAGAGGTCTCGGCCTTCGTCGTGGCCGCCGAGGATGTCGAGACGCTGCGCTGGGAAGGGATGGTTGCGGAAGTATTCACACCCGAGATCATTCTCCCCGCGGCGGGGCAGGGGAGCTTTGCCGTTCTTGTGCGCGAAGGAGACGCGAAGACCCGGGAGGTGGCCGCCCTTCTGGATGACGAGACCACACGGAACATCGTTCTGGCGGAACGGGCCTTCCTGCGTGAACTGGATGTGCGTATGTCGGACCCGGTGGCGGTTCATGGCGAACAGGGAGAGGACGGCCTTGTGTTGAGAGGGCTTCTGGCCGACACCGTGTCCGGGGCGGTCATGCGCGACGAACTCGAAGGGGAGCTTACCGAAGCAGAGGGACTGGGCATCCGGCTTGCGAAACTCTTCGTCGGGGAAGGCGCCCGGGACTACCTCGCCAGTTACCGGTGATTCTCCGGAGCGGGAGTCCATGACACGACCACGGTTTCTTCCGGCTTCAGCGGTGCTGACGAGGAATCTTCCTTTCCTCGGAATGTTGGCCCTTGCGCTTGGGTCGCTCTTCTTTACCAGCCGCATTGCGGGCCGTCTTGAACAGCAGACGATTCTCTTCACGGATGTGTTCGCCCGATTTGCCGCATCCGCGACGCTCACGGCCTCCGAAGATCGGGATGTGCGCGGTATCTTCGTCGAACTGATGGAGCAGGTGGACTTCCCCATTGTTGTCACGGATCGTCGAGGCGTGCCGTGGGCGTGGAAAGGCACGGAGGTGCCTTCGGATGCCGTGCCCTTTGGAGTGTTCGCAACGACAGACCCGTCCAATCCGCCCAGCGGGCCGGTATCCACCCTCCTCGGCCTGGCGTGGAAAATGGACACGGAGCATACCCCCATCCCGATGGTGCATTCCGAGACCGGCCAGGTTTCCGGGCACATCCATTACGGGAACTCCCCGCTGGTAGCGCAGCTTCGTCTGATGCCGATCATCCAGATCGGGATTGGGGCGTTTCTCTTGATCTTCGCCTACCTCGGGTTGCGGTCCATTCGCTGGAGCGAGAAGCGCAGCATCTGGGTCGGCATGGCCAGAGAGACGGCCCACCAACTCGGGACGCCCATCTCGTCGCTCATGGGCTGGGTGGATCTTCTGGAGGCGGAGAAGGAGCGCCCCGTTGACGATTCCACGCTGATGGAGATGCGCCGCGACATTTCCCGCCTGACGAAGATTGCGGAACGCTTCGAGCGAATCGGGTCGTCTCCGAAGCTGGAGCCCCACGAGGTCGACCCCATCGTGTCGCAGGTGGTGGACTATCTCGGGCGTCGTGTGCCCACCCGAAGCCGCCGCATGGAGATTGTGAAGGATCTTGGAGAGGTCGGGAATGTCGCGACCGATCCGGAACTGCTCTCCTGGACCGTGGAGAACCTCGTGAAGAACTCGCTCGACTCACTGGCGCGGGGCGAGGGAGATGGTCGCGTGACGGTTCGGACCGAAAGGACCGCCGCGGGCGTTCGGATTCTGGTGGAGGACAATGGTCCGGGCGTTCCCGAGTCGATCCAGCGACGCGTGTTCGATGCGGGGTTTACCACAAGGCGAAAGGGGTGGGGACTCGGCCTGGCCCTGGCGCGACGGATTGTCGAGGAATACCATGGCGGGAAACTCCGCCTGTTGCACAGCAAGGGGGGCGTCAGTACCGTGTTCTCGGTGGAACTGCCCGCGGGCGGGCATTCCGCCTGACCCCCTCCCACGGACTGAATGAGGTTACTCTGGAACCGCGCAAGACCATTCTCTGGGCCGACGACGAAATCGACCTGCTGCGTCCTCATGTGAAGATGCTGGAGGATCGGGGGTTTGCCGTCGAGGGGGTCTCCAACGGCGAGGATGCGGTCTATCTGGTCGCGAAGGAGGGTCGCCGTTTCGATCTCGTGATACTGGACGAGATGATGCCCGGCATCGACGGCCTGGAGACGCTTCAGGGAATCAAGGCCGTGGACCCGAGCGTTCCCGTCATCATGGTGACCAAGTCGGAGGACGAAGACCTTGCGGATGCGGCCATCCGGCGCGAGATCGACAACTACCTCGTCAAGCCCGTCAATCCGCTTCAGGTGTTCACCGCCTGCCGCCGCCTTCTGGATGGCGCGCGCATTCGCGAATCCGGCGTGATGCGGGACTATGTGGAGGAGTTCACCCTGCTCCGGAATCTCCGAGAAGGCGAAAAGTCTCCGGATGTCTGGCTGGAAACGCACAGGAAGCTCGCGGACTGGGATCTTCGGCTGGACTCATTCCGGGACGCCGGACTTCTGCAGACGCATGAAGACGCCAAGCATGAAGCCAATGTTGAGTTCTCGCGGTTTGTGGCGTCCCACTATGCCGGGTGGATCTCTGCGGATCCGTCGGACCGGCCGACGCTCTCGGTGGATATCGTTCGGAAGTTCGTGGCGCCGCTCCTCCGGAAGAAGCGCAAGGTGTACTTCATCGTTCTCGACTGTCTTCGGCTGGATCAGTGGGTTGCCATGGAGCAGCTTCTGGAACCGTTCTTCGACATCCGGCGGCATCACTACTTCTCCATTCTGCCGACCGCCACTCCGTTTTCGCGGAACGCCATCTTCTCCGGGCTGCATCCGCTTCAGATTGCCAGGAAGCACCCGGAACTCTGGGCCATGCCCGGTGATGACGAGACGAGCCTGAACAGACATGAACACGCGTTGCTCGACGCACAACTGAAGAGGCTGGGCGCGGCCCCGGGCGTGCCGTCGAAGTATGTGAAGGTGGTGACGCGCGCGGACGCCAACAACCTTCGAAAAGGTCTCTCCGGGTTGTATTCGCTGCCGCTCGTGTCCATGGTGTTCAACTTCATCGACATTCTCTCGCATGGCAGGTCGGACTCCGACCTGCTCCGGGAGGTGGCACCGGACGAAGCCGCGTTCCGATCGCTTGCAATGGCCTGGTTCAAGCACTCGGCGCTCTTTGAGATTCTGAAGGCCGTGTCCCGGCAGGATGCCACCGTGGTCGTGACCACGGATCATGGCTCCATTATCGGAAGGCACGCTTCGATGGTGCAGGGAAACCGGGACACCACGACGAATCTGCGGTTCAAGATCGGGAGCAACCTCGGGTGCGATACCAAGCACGCGCTCCACATCAAGGACCCGGAAGCCTACCAACTGCCGTCGATGGGTCTCGGGACGCACTACATCATCGCGCGGGAGAACTACTACTTCGTCTACCCGACGAAGTTCCACGAGTACGAGCGCCAGTTCCGCGGGAGCTTCCAGCATGGCGGGATCTCACTGGAAGAGATGGTTCTCCCCGTCGCAGTGATGAACCCGCGATGACCCAGTCCGCTCCGCGCGCGCTGGCCATCCGAACCGGGTCGGCGGAGGAGACGCATGCCGTCGGCGCGGCGTTGGGCCGGACGCTTCCGAATGGGGCGGTACTCTCGCTGGAGGGGGCGCTCGGTTCAGGAAAGACGGTGCTTGCCCGGGGGATCTGCGCGGGGGCCGGTGTGGAGACGGAAGTCACGAGCCCCACCTACACGCTCCAGAACATCCATGAAGCGGCGGATGGCCGCCGGGTCGTGCACATGGACTGCTTTCGCCTTGACGGGCCCGGGGAACTGGACGCGCTGGGGTTCTCGGAACTGCTCGACGGAGAGACGCTGGTGTTGCTGGAGTGGGGGGACCGCGTGCTTCCCGCGCTGCCGCCCGATACGGTGCGGATACGCTTGGAGTCGGACGGGGAATCGCGACGGATCCGGATCCTGCTTCCGGCGGGAGTGCACATCCGGGCGCTGGAGGGAGGCGAGCTATGAACATTGCCGCGCTGGAGACGACCACGCCTGCCGGAAGCGTCGCGCTGAAAGCCGGAGGCAAGGTCCGCGATCGGGAGGTGGACCTCCGGGGCGAGGGTGCGGTGGCGGGGCTCTTTGCGCTTCTCGCGGAATCCGGCGTGTCGCCTGCCGACCTGGACGCTGTGGCGGTGTCGACCGGCCCGGGATCGTTCACCGGCATCCGTATCGGGATTGCCGCGGCTCAGGGGCTGGCGCTGGCGCGCGGCATTCCGGTCGTCCCGGTGGGAACGCTGGAGGGGATCGCGGAGTCCGCGTCCGAGGGGGCTTTGCCGGGAACGCTGATTCTCCCCTCGGTGGATGCGCGACGGGGCGAAGTCTATGCGGCGCTCTATCGCGCGGCGGATGCGGGAGACGCGCCTGTTCTTGCGTGGGGGCCGGAGGCCGTCTCGCCCGTGGCACTTCTTGCGCTCTTGGGGGCCACCTCGTCGGCCGCGACGCCCGGCGGGATCCTCTGCGGGGACGGCACGCCGCTTCTCCGGCCTCTCTTCGGTGCGGAATCCGGCTGGGTCGCCCCTCCGGAACTGGCGAGAACGCGTGCCGCCGCGGTCCTTCGGGCAGCCATACGGAAGGCGAAATCCGGAGAAATGGCGGATTCTGCGTCCGTAGAGCCAGTTTACCTGCGAAAGACGGACGCTGAGATCCGCAGGGAACAGCGGAAAGAAACCGAATCCGGGTCGACAGAGGTACCATGAGGACCGAGGGGGCGGTATGGTCCCCGGAACCTGCCGGAAGGAGGCGGATTCCATTGCTCAACCCCACGACCACTCCACCCTTCCCCGGAAGTCGCGAGTCCGTCGAGTTTCTCGCGGATCGCGGCTTTGGCGGCGCGCGCGTCGGGTTCATTCTGGGGAGCGGGTGGGGTCACTTCGTGGATACGGTGGAGACACTGGAGGAGTGCCCGTACGAGGAGATCCCCGGTTTCGGCCGAAGCACGGTGGCGGGTCACGCGGGGAGGCTCGTGCGCGGACGGTCGAACGGTCGGGATTTCCTTGCGATGCAGGGCCGGCTCCACCACTACGAAGGACACAGTCTCCGACGAATCGGGGAGACCGTGGGTGTCCTGCACGGGCTGGGCGTTCGGGATCTCGTGGTGACCTGCGCGGCAGGCGGCGTGAATCCGGGTTATCGCGTGGGTGATCTGGTGCGGATTCACGACTTTGTGAACTTCATGCTGGACAGCCCCCTTCGCGGATCGCCCGGCGCGTTCGGCAGCCCGGCGCGCGTCTCACCGCGTCTTCTGGAACGGGTGTCGAGCGCCGCCGAGAGCGTGGGGATACCGCTTCGCACGGGCGTGCTTTTCTCATCGAAGGGTCCGTCCTACGAGACTCCGGCCGAGGTTCGGATGGCGCGCACCTTTGGCGCGGATGTCGTGAGCATGTCGACCGCGCCGGAGCTGATTTCAGCGACCGCGCTCGGAATGGATGCGGTGGCCTTCGCCTGTGTGACGAATATGGCGCCGGGTGTCGTGCCCGGACGCGAGGTGAATCACGAGGAAGTCATCGAAGTCATGCAGTCCCGCAAGGAGCGATTCTCGCAACTCCTGGCCGCCTGCCTGGAGCAGTTCTCCGCCGACACCCCGGGGGGGCGCTGATGCCCTGGTTCCGAAGAGCGAAGAAGGGAATCAAGACCTCCGGCAAGAAGGACATGCCCGGCGGCGTCTGGCTGAAGTGCAATGCGTGCGGAGAGGTTCTCTATCGTCCGGAGATGGAAAAGGGCCTCTGGACCTGCGGGAAGTGTGACAATCACTTCCGGATCGGGAGCCGCCAGTATCTTTCGCTCCTGCTGGATGCCGGGAGTTTCGTTGAGGAAGACGCGGGGTTGGTTCCCACGGATCCGCTCCGCTTCCGGGACTCCAAAGCCTACCCGGACCGCGTTCAGGCCGCGAAGAAGAAGTCGGGGATGGAGGAAGCCATCCTCTCCGGACGAGGGCTGGTGAAGGGCATCCCCGTGTCGGTCGCGTTTCTGGACTTTTCGTTCATGGGGGGCAGCATGGGGTCGGTGGTCGGGGAGCGCATCTACCGAGCCGTGATCCGTGCCATTGAGGAGCGCCGGGCTGTGGTCACGCTCTCCAGTTCGGGTGGCGCCCGGATGCAGGAAGGCATTCTCTCGCTCATGCAGATGGCGAAGACCTCCTCTGCGCTGGCGCGTCTTGCGGAAGAGAAACTGCTGCACATTTCCATTCTCACGCACCCCACCACGGGCGGCGTGACGGCCAGCTTTGCGTCGCTGGGCGATGTGATTCTCGCGGAACCGAAAGCGCTCATCGGGTTCGCCGGGCCGCGTGTGATTCGCGAGACCATCAACCAGGAACTTCCCGAAGGATTCCAGCGGTCGGAGTTCCTGATGGAGCACGGGTTTGTGGATCGGGTCGTACACCGGCGGGATCTGCGGGACGAACTGGCCACGCTGCTGGCGTTCTTCGGCGACGCGAAGATGGAGCCCGAATCCCCGGTGGCTCCGGCGGTCACGGTGTCCGGCGCGTCGTGAGCGGTGGCGCTTTCGAGCGACTGACCGCGTTGCGCGGCCAGAGCGTGGAACTGGGCCTTGCGAATGTGACCCGCCTTCTGGACCGCTTGGACCACCCGGAGCGGGAGTTTCCCGCCGTTCACGTGGCGGGCACGAACGGCAAGGGCTCCGTGTGCGCCATGGTGGCGGCCGCGCTCTCGGCAACCGGTCGGCGCGTGGGCCTTCTGACTTCGCCTCACCTTGTCGACTTCGCCGAGCGCATTCGCGTGGACGGGCATCCCATCCGGGAGGAGGACGCCGCACTCGCGCTGGACGCGATGACTTCCACCGGCGGAGAGTTAGACGCGTCCTTCTTTGAGGTGACCACCGCCCTTGCGTTCGAGCATTTCCGACAATCCCGCGTGGATATCGCCGTGCTGGAGGTTGGGCTTGGCGGGCGACTGGATGCGACCAGTGTCTGCCATCCGGCGGTGACGGTGGTGACCGGGATCGACCTGGACCACACGAAGACGCTTGGCGGGAGCCTGGCGGAGATCGCCCGGGAGAAGGCGGGCATCCTTCGCCCCGGGGTGCCGCTCGTGCTGGGAGAGATGCAGCCCGCACCGCGCGAGGCGTGCGAGGAGATTGCCCGGCGCCGTGGAGTGCCTGTGCTGCGCGTGGACGAAGAGGTGGAGCTTCGCGTGCTCTCCAACAACTGGGATGGCCTTACGGCGCGGATTCGCCTGCCGGGCGATCCGGAGCGGGAGGTATTCACCCCGCTCCCCGGCGTCCATCAGTCGCGGAATCTGGCCACGGCGGCCCTCGCCGCGCGCCTGGTGGATTCCAGACCGGAGGCGCTGGACTTGCTCCTCGGCGGATTCGGGCGGACGCAATGGCCGGGGCGGTTGCGGAAAGTGGCGGGAAACCCCGTTCGGGTCTACGATGTGGCGCACAATGCGGCGGGGGTTGCGGCGCTCAGCCATTCGCTGGTGGAACTTGGGCTTCCTGAAGGTTCGGTGCTTGTGCTCGGCGTGCTGGGCGACAAGGATCTGTCAGAGATGGCCACGCGCCTCTCCGGCGTCTTTCGGCGAGCCGTGACCGCCACCCCTCCGCACCCGGTCCGCGCGAGGCCGGCGGAGGAAACCGCGTCGGCGCTTGCCGCCGCAGGAATGAATGTGGACTGGCGGGAGAGCGTGGCGGACGCCGTGGCGTTTGCGCGGGAGAGTCTTCCGGCGGGAGCATGGGTTGTCGTGGCGGGTTCGCTCTTCACGGTCGGAGCCGCCATGCGGGCGTTCGGGGATCCGGTGGATACCCCCGGGCCGGCAGAGGAACCGGCGCCTGCGGGCGCGTGGGAAGGATAGAGAATGGCCAAGGTCGAGTTTCGCAATGTCTGGAAGACCTACCCGGGTGATGTGGATGCGGTGAAGGAAGCCTCGTTCACGATTGAAGACGGCGAGTTCATGGTCATCGTCGGGCCTTCAGGGTGCGGCAAGTCCACGACGCTTCGCATGGTCGCGGGGCTTGAGGACATCACGCGCGGAGAAGTGTCCATCGACGGACGCATCGTGAACGATGTGGCACCGAAAGACCGGGACATCGCCATGGTTTTTCAGAACTACGCGCTGTACCCGCACATGACTGTGTACGACAACATGGCGTTCGGGTTGAAGATGCGAAAGTACGATCGCTCGGAGATCGACTCCCGCGTCCGTGAAGCCGCTGAGATTCTCGGCCTTACGGAACTCCTGAAGCGCCGCCCGAAGGCGCTCTCCGGCGGGCAGCGGCAGCGTGTTGCCGTCGGGCGGGCGATCGTTCGCAAGCCCAAGGTGTTCCTCTTCGACGAACCCCTGTCCAACCTCGACGCGAAACTTCGTGTTCAGATGCGAACGGAGATCTCCCGCCTTCACCAGCAACTCGGCGCGACCATGATGTATGTCACGCACGATCAGGTGGAGGCCATGACTATGGGGACGAGGATCACGCTGATGAAGGATGGCGTGATTCAGCAGATTGCGGACCCGCTCAGTCTCTACCGCCGCCCGACGAATCGGTTTGTGGCGGGCTTCATTGGGAGCCCGGCGATGAACTTCCTGGAAGGCCGGGTTTCGCGGTCAGACGGCGGGCCTCGGCTTTCGGGTGCCGGGTTTTCGGTGGATCTTTCCGGGGTTCCGGGGCTGGAGGATCTGCCGGAGAACCTGACGGTCGGCATTCGTCCCGAGGATCTGGAACTAGCCGAGCGTGCCGCGCACGCATCGGTGGAGGCGAATGTGGAAGTGGTAGAGCCGCTCGGCAGCGAAATCCTGGTTCACGCCCGTGCGGGTTCGATGGAACTCGTTGCTCGGGTTGCGCCGGATCGCGCAGTGAGTGCCGGGGAGCGGCGCGGTTTTGTTCTCCGCGGAGAGGCTCTGCATGTCTTCGATTCCGCTTCGGGCGAAGCACTTCACTCCCCCGCCGGCGCGGAGAACTGACCCGTGGGTCTTCGGAGGCCCCATCCGGCATCGTCCCGCCTTGCGCTGAGCGCCCTTCTGTTCGGCGCGCTTCTGGCACTGGCTGCCGTTCCTCCGGACTCCGAAGATCCCTGGACGATTACTTCGCGTGCATCGCATTCCGTGGTGTCAGCCGACGGGGCGCGTGTGCACTCGTTTGTCGACAGCGTGGTCATTCGCCACGGGAACCTCCACGCAACCTCGGACGAAGCGCGTTATCTGGAGGGCGGGCGGCGTGCGCTGCTCTCCGGCCATGTGCGTATGCGGGACGACTCGGTCTCCGTGCGGGCTCCTTATGTGTATTACGACCGGGACCGTCGGTTGGCGCGCTTCCCGGATCGATTGGTGGTGTTCGGGAGAGAGGGGACCGCCGTCGCGGAGGAGGGGTTCTGGTACCGCAACGAGAATCGGTTCGAACTGATCGGCGACGCCTCCGCCGAGGACACATCCGGCACGCTTCGCGGCGATGCCATCACCTGGGACCAGCGCACGGAAGTTCTGTATGCGGCGGGGAACGCGGAGTTCACGGATGACGAGAGCGGAGTTGTGGTCACAGGGGAGCACCTGGAATACGACCGCGCGTACGATCTGGCCCGGGCGACGGGGCAACCGTCCGCCCGCTTCGAAGACGATGATGGAGTGGTGGTGCGCGTCTCTGCGGACCGCATGACTTACGACCCGCGGGAAGAGGCCGCGGTGGCCACCGGGAATGTCATCATCCACCGGGAGACGATGGAAGCACACGCGGACACGGTCACCTTCTTCCGGAGCGGGGATCGCGTGAAGATGCGCGGCAATCCGTCGATTCTCGACGGGAGCGCGACGATTACCGGCGAACGCATTGATCTGGAGATGCTCGGCGAAGGAGAGCGGCGCGTGCTGGTGCGCGGGGGCGGGCGCGTGGCGCGGAGTTTCGCAGACGATCGCGAGCGGCCGGTGGCGGCGGAAGACGCGGCAGGTCCGGAATCGGCAGAGGCAGACGAGAGCATCAAGGCAGGCGGGCAGAGAAGGAAGGGCAAGGGGGGAGGCAAGGCGAAGCAGGGCAAGAAGGGCAAGGGAGCCAAGGGAAGCGGCAAGCGAGGCAACCGGGCACCGGCGGGCGCATCGGATGTGCCGCCGGAGAGTGTGACTGCGGATCTTCCGCCGGTTCCGGAAGAGGCGGCACCCGGCGAGAGCGCGATGGATCTCGTGAAACTGGCTTTGCGGGCTTCCGCCACGCCGCCGCCGGAAGATCCGCAACCGAAGGATTCGGTGCGGGAAGCGGAAGACCCGCCCGAGGATGACGAAACACGACCGGAAGACGAAGCC
>JASLLL010000024.1 GCA_030747075.1 Gemmatimonadota bacterium | reverse complement strand
CGATGTCCGCATTCACAACCGCGCCCTGGACGCCACGGAGATTGCCGGCCTCTTCGCCGCGACCGCCGTGGAGTCGCTGACGCACCCGTCCGTGCAGATCGCCGGAGGTCCCGGTTTCCCGAACCCCTTCCGGCACGAGACGAACATTCGCTTCTCTCTCCCGGAGGGCGGCTCCCGCGCCAGCCTTCGCATTCACAACTCCGCGGGGCGGTGGGTCCGCACGCTGCTGGACGGGCCCGTCTCTGCGGGGACTCACACGGTTCGCTGGGACGGGCGCGATCACACCGGGCGACCGGTCGCCGCCGGTGTGTACTTCTACCGGATGGAAACAGACCTCGGACCCGCGACCGGAAAGCTCGTGCGCGTTCGCTGACGCGCGGGGTTATTCCGAAATGCGGTGGATGTCCGCGCCCACAGCACGGAGCTTTTCCTCGATGCGTTCGTAGCCCCGGTCGAGGTGGTAGACGCGGTGGATCGTTGTCTTCCCCTTCGCCACGAGTCCCGCAATGATGAGCGCGGCGGAGGCGCGAAGGTCCGTCGCCATGACATGGGCACCCTGGAGCATGTCCGCCGGGTGTACGACCGCCGTGTTGCCATCCAGGCGAATGTCCGCGCCCAGGCGCCTCAGTTCCGGCACATGGGTGAAGCGATCCGTGTAGATCGTGTCCGAAATCACTGAGGTCTCGCACCCCATGCACGCCAGCGCGATCATCTGCGCCTGCATATCCGTCGGGAAGCCGGGATAGACTGCGGTCAGCACATGAACGCCGCCCAGAGCGTCCGGCGCATGGCAGCGTACGGTCGTCGCGTCCACCTCCACCGCGGCGCCCATCTCGCGCAGTTTCTCCAGCACGGCGTCCATGTGGTCCGCACGACACTCATCCAGCGTGATATCCCCGCCAGTGATGGCCGCCGCCGCAAGAAAGGTCCCCGCCTCGATCCGGTCCGGGATCACGGCCCAGCGCGTCGGCGTCATTTGCGACACGCCGTCCACGGTAATCGTCTTGGTGCCCGCGCCCGAGATCTTCGCACCGCACGCGACCAGATAGTCCGCCAGTGCCACCACCTCCGGTTCCGCGGCAGCGTTTCCGAGCACGGTCTGTCCGCTCGCAAGGACGGCGGCCAGGAGCGCATTGCAGGTCGCGCCCACGCTGGAAATGGGGAAGTGTATCTCCGCGCCGCGAAGCCCGCCCGATGGTGCCTCGGCCACGATGTACCCGTGCTCAATCTCCACCTTCGCGCCGAGCTTCTGCATGGCCTGCACATGGAGATCCACCGGCCTTGGACCCCACGCGCAGCCGCCCGGCAGCGAAACCCGCGCCCGGCCCATCCGCGCAAGAAGTGGGCCCAGCACATAGACGGACGCTCGCATGGTGCGCACCAGTTCGTACGGCGCCTCGCAAGATGTGAGGTGCGACGCATCCATCGTGACCGTGCCGTTCTCGTGGGAGGAGCGTGCGCCAAGTGTGGTCAGAACGCTGCGCAGCGTGTCGATGTCGCGGAGATCGGGAACGCGGTCCACCACGGAGGGCTTGTCGAAGAGAAGCGACGCGGCCAGCACGGGAAGCGCGGCGTTCTTCGACCCGCTGACGGAAACGCGGCCCCGCAGAGGACCGTTTCCCTGCACGACCATGGCGTCCAGCGTCCCGCTCCCTTCCCGACGAACGAATCAGTCCGCCGGATCTACTCCTGACCCATCCACCGGGCGCGCACAATCCGGTTCCGCTCTGCGAAGTCCGGCAGCACTTCCGCGTCCACAAAGCCCAGCATCTCCAACTGGTCGCGCACTTCCGGCCCCTGTGCCTCGCCGATTTCAAAAAGAAGCCATCCGCCGGGCTGCAGAAACTCCCGCGCCTGTTCCGCGATCCTCTGGTGAAACCCCGTACCTCCCGCAGGGTCGAAGAGCGCTTCCTTCGGGTCTGCGTTTTTCACTTCCGGGGGGAGTGTGTCCCTCTCCTTTGGGTCGATGTATGGCGGGTTCGCTGTCAGCACATCCACGGTCCCGAGGAGGTCCTTGAACGCGGAGAAGAGATCCGAGCGGCGCACTTCCACCAGATCCGCCACTTCTGATTCCTGTGCGTTGGTTCGTGCCAGACGAACCGCTCGAGAGTTCAGATCTCCGGCGTGGATAGAGACGCGACTGTCCGTGGAGTCCCGGACGCTGGCGGCCACGGCAATGGCGACGGCGCCGGTTCCCGTGCACAGGTCCAGAACGCGAATGGGTTCCGTGCTGGAGGACAGGCGCTCCCGGATCGCGCCGAGGGCCAGTTCTACCAGCACTTCCGTCTCAGGGCGCGGGATGAACACTCCGCGTTCCACGCGAAGGACGATGTCGTGAAACCCGGTCTTCCCGACCAACAACTGCAGGGGCACTCCCTTGGACCGGCGGTCGATCATCTCCATGTATCGCGCCACGCCTTCCGCGTCGGCGGTCAAGTCCGGCCGGACGAGAATATCGACGCGTGTTGCGCCAACTGCCGCCTCCAGCAATGTGGTGGCTTCCCGGCGGGGGTCTTCACTGCACGAGCAGTTGCCCGAACGCAGAATAACCTCCGCCTCCGAGACCAGGTCCCGAAGGGAAACGGTTCCACCTGTCTTCATGGAGTTCCTTCTCGTCATCACCGGACACGCCTGCGGACGACGCGGGGGACGGCGTGCCGCCCCCCTGCATCGCGAACCCTAGAAAATCTCGGGCTCCTTGTCCACATCGATGCGGAGAAGATGGTCCACCGAGAACGGACCCGATCCGCGCCAGACGAGAAGTACCAGACTGAACAGAACGAAGAGCGTGAACTGGAAACTCGTGCTCGTGACGACCAACTCTCCGGCGGTGCCCGCAGCCACGCCGCCGACGATGGCCGCTCCCACCAGGATCACCGCGTTTGCGGCGGCGGCCACGCGTGTGACGAACCCAAGTGCCAGCGCAGCCCCGCCGATCACATGCGCAAAGACCACCGACCACGCAATCATGATCTCGCCCTGTCCGAGGTTGCTGCCGAGCATCCCTTCCAGTTCCGACATGTGCATGATGAAGTAGACGCCCTTGATCACAAGCGCGATCCCCAGGTAAATCCGAAGCGCGTCCATTGGGCGCACATGGCGAATCCCGGGGATGAGGTCGTGAATCGTGGCCCGGCCCGCCTTCGCGATGCGCTGGGCCTCCTGCGCCACCTCAAACTCCCGTGCCGCCTCCGCCTCTTCCTCCGGGCGAAAGCGCACGGCAAATGTCGCGAAGGAGCAGACCGCGACCAGTCCTCCCAGTATCAGGAGTGCCTGCGGGTAGGAGATGGCCTCGGCGCGAAGCAGAAACCCGGCACTCACGGCACCCATGTTTCCGCCAGCCCCGACGATTCCCGCAACAGCCCCGAGCGCCTTCTTGTTGATGAACGGGACGATCGAGTAGGTCGCGCCCTCGGACATCTGCACAAAAAGGCTGAAGACGATCATCATCGGGATGGCCAGCGCGATCGCCGTCATCCGCGAGAAGAACACCAGTGCGATTCCCTCGATCAAAAGGGCTATGAAGAGCCACTTGACCCGTCCGTGAAGGCCGCCCTTTGCGACGAAGTGGTCGCTGATGAACCCCCCCATCGTTCTTGCGAAGATGTTCATCAACCCAAAAAGTCCCGCGACCAACCCCGCAGTCTTCAGGCCCAGCGAGAAGTAGTCCATGTAGTAGATGGCCGCAATGTTGTTGATCGTCAGTTCGATCCCGAAACACGCCCCGTAGATCAGAAAGAGCGCCCACACGCGATGGTCCCGCGCCGCCACCCAAAACGCGCCCTTTGTCTTCTCCACTGTGGGCATCTTGCCCTGAGCGCGAAGGTCCTTGAAGTTTCCGTCCGGAAGGTCCGTGGTGAAGAAGTAGTACGCCAACCCGGCGAGAAAACAGACCAACCCGGCCGCCACCATCGACAGGCGCCACGCCGACGGTTCCAAAAATCCGAGTGCGAGAAAGCCAGAGAAGACCAGCGGCATCACCATCTGGGTCACGCCGCCACCGAGGTTTCCCCAACCGGCCGAAGTGGCGTTGGCCGTTCCCACGCAGTTCGGCGCGAACATCACCGAGGTGTGGTACTGCGTGATCACAAACGCCGCGCCGATCGTCCCGATTCCCAACCGGAAGAGCAGGAACGAGGTGTACCCGTTCGACAGGCCGATCCCCATGACGGGGAGCGACGCGATGAGCAGCAGGTAGGTGTAGCTCAATCGGGGACCAATCCGGTCGCAGAGCCAGCCGATGAACAGTCGCGCGACGATGGTAATGGCCACCGACGCGATGATCGTGTTTCCGATCTGCGCCTTGGTCAGCCCCAGTTCGCCGCGAACTACCGCCATCAGCGGGGCAATCCCGAACCACGCGAAGAAGCACAGGAAGAAGGCGAACCATGTCATATGGAACGTCCGCATCTGCGGTGTCTTCAGGCTGAACAGGTCAATGGATGTCGCTTTGTTCTGAACCTGCATGATCCGCATTTCCTCCAGGGGTGGGGGCGAAGCGACGACCCGCTCCTACGGGTTCTTGTGCTCCGCCTTCGGACCGAGGTAGTACCACCAGTTCAGGACTGCGCAGAACGCGTAGAAGACGGCCAGTCCGTACATGGCGACTTCCGGGGTGGCTGCCTTCATCTGCTCGCCGATCAGTTTTGGAATCAGGAAAGCGCCGTACGCGGCGACTGCGGAAGTCCATCCGAGAACCGGTCCGGCTTGTTCCTGGTTGAACACCATGGAGATCGTGCGGAATGTGGAGCCGTTTCCGACGCCCGTCGCGGCAAACAGAATGACAATCAGCACAAAGAACGGAATGAAGTAGGTCTCCGGCGTCATCGATTGATACGCAAGGGATGAGTAGTAGCCCACGCCGATCGCGGAGAGCGTCATCACCACGGCGACCACCTGTGTCACAATGGCGCCACCGACCTTGTCCGCAATCATTCCTCCGATTGGGCGAATCAGCGCACCCACAAACGCACCCACCCAGACAAACATAAAGGTGGGCGGAGCCTTCGCGTTGTTCCCGGCTGCGGACAACACTCCGTCCACCATGCCGCCGTGCACCATGACGCCATCCACCATGCCGTGCTGAAAGCCGAAGATGAACTTGATGGCCAGCCCCACGGCCGCGGAGAACCCGATGAACGAACCAAAGGTCATCGTGTAAATGATGGTCATCACCCAGGTATGCTTGTTGCCGAAGATCTTGTACTGCCTGTCCAGGTTGCCTTTGATTTCGCCGGGCGAGAGTGCCTTCATCAGGACGACCGTCGCCCCAATCACGGCGGGCAGCACGATCCACTTGACCCATGTGAGGGCCGCGTACTGAAGAATGAAGAACAGACCCACACCTGCCGTCACAAACCCGATCAGAAGCAGCCAGGCGATCCGGCCAAACGAGACCAGTGGGTTTTTCAAGCCCGGCGTGACGGAATCGGTGGTGATGTTGTTCATCCGTGTCCAGCCAAGGAATGCCAGTGGAATCAGCCAGTACATCCACACCCAACCCGCGCTGGAGAGCCATGTCTGCGACCCTGCCGGAATGCGCTTGAAGATGGTGCCGCTGGTCGTGGCCAGTTCCATCGAGGGACCACTCAGCGGCCCGACAATGGCGGCCGTCATGCAGAGCGGAATCAGAATCTGCATGGTCGTCACACCGAAGTTCCCGAGCCCGGCGTTCATGCCCAGCGCGTAGCCCTGCACGCGCTTCGGGTAGAAGAAACTGATGTTGGACATGGAAGACGCAAAGTTCCCACCGCCGATTCCGGACAGAAACGCCAGAATCTGGAATACCCAGAGCGGGGTGTCCGGGTTCTTCAGGAAGTGGGCGGAACCGAGCGCCGGAATCATCAGGAGCGCGGTGGTGAAGAAGATGGTGTTTCGTCCGCCCGCCAGGCGGATAAAGAAGGTGCTGGGAATGCGAAGCGTCGCACCCGTGAGCCCCGCGATGGCCGTGAGTGTGAAGAGTTCCGTCTGTGCAAACGGGAACCCGAGGTTTTTCATCTGGACCGTAATGATCCCCCACATGAGCCAGACGGCAAAACCGCACAGCAGACTCGGGATCGAGATCCACAGGTTTCTGGTCGCAACACTCTTACCTGTGCTCGCCCAGAACTCTTCGTTTTCGACATCCCATTTGTCGATGTTCGCTGGCATTAGCCTGAACTCCTTGTGTCGGGTTACCGGAGATGGAACTACGGGCCACTCCAGGCGGGGAGGCGCCCGCAGTTAGTTGTTCCGCGGGCGGGTCCTGCTCCATGCTCCCGCAGGATCTCGGATGGTCTTCCGATCCCAGTTCCAGATCACTCGCTGGTACGGGCGCCAGATGTAGTGGAACGGCGCCACAAGAAGGTGAACGAGGCGCGTGAAGGGAAACAGTCCCGTAATGAGGAAGGCCCCAATCATGTGCAGCTTCACGATAAGCGGCAATTCAACCACCGCGCTGATGTCCGGCCGAAGCAGGAACAACGACCGCAGGTAGGGCGTGAGGTCCGCCGCAAACCACGACGAGCCCCAGCGATACCCAATGGCCGTCCAGCAGCCCAGAATGACCTGGGCAATCAGGAGAATCTCGATCGTGAGATCCATGCGGTTCGTCACCATGCGCACCCGGGGATTCCCGAGGCGCCGAACCAGCAAGAACACCAACCCGAACAGCACGCTCAGTCCAAACGCGGCGCCGGTGACTTCCAGTGCAAGGAGTCGAACCGGGTGGCTGTTCCACAGAAGCATCTGCTCCGGCAGGAAGAACGCCCAGAGGTGCCCCACAAAGAGCGCGAGGATTCCCCAGTGGAACGGCACCGACCCCCAGAAGAGACGCTGCCCCTCCAGAAACTGCGACGACAACGACGAGACACGAAACCCTGTCTGTCGATATCGAAAGATGGTGCCTGCCAGAAACAGGGCCATCGTCAGGTAGGGGAGCCCGATAAACAGGAACCCGTTCAGGCTGTTCATGATTCCTCCCGTCCTCTACGCATTGCGCTCGAGGGCCATTTCCGACCCGACCGAACGCAGGAAGTCGTGGGTGGCCGGCGTCGTCGGCCGGACCTTCAGTTCGAAGTCGTGGTGCAGCACGCAACGGAGCGTCTTGAGCGTGCGACCGTATATCAGTGCGTCATTCTCGCGGGTCTCAATCAGCGTCTTGTGGTGCTTCCGATAGAGCGCGTCCCTCTTGGTCACGCGTTCCGGATCGAACTCGGCAATCATCTGCCTGAGTGCGGGGTAGAGGATCTCTTCCACCAGTTCCCGCATGAGTTCCTGGTCCTCCATCTTTGCAATCAACCGGAGGAGGTTGGGCATGTGGTCTCCGAGTTCCGTTCCGCAATCCAGCCCGGCCCGGCGGTGCTCACCGTTCAGGTTGGCGAGAAGCTCCCCGCGCTTGTAGTCGTCTCCAAAGAGGACATATCCGGCATCCAGCGTGGTCAGCGACTGGACATCGAACGAGCGCGTAAACAACTCCTCCGCCTCATGAAGTGGCAGTTTCGGGACCACATCCGTAAACGGGCGCAGCTCTTCCGCCGCGTCCGGAAAGCGGTCGTCGAGCATAGCCTGCACGCGCTCGATCTTCTCTTCGAACTCCGCGTGGGGATACGCGAACAGGTCCGCAAGGACCGCGTAGTGGGATCGGTCCACGCTAGATCCCACGAGCCGGGGTGTCGTGCGAACCAAACCCCGTGCTGCCGCGCTTGTCGCCGGTGAACTCGAGCATCTCGATGGCCTGCTCGCGATGTGCCGCCGGAATCACAAAGCGGTCGTTGAACTTCGCCAGGGAGGTGAGTTTGTAGATGGCATCCGCGCTGTCGGTCGTGAGGTCGGCCGCGCAAAGTGCCGCATTGGCCTTGTCTTCGCTCACATCACCCACCGTCACTTGACGCCGGTGAATCCGCATCGCCATCATCTTCTGGATGCGTTCGCGGACCTTGCCTTCGTCGCCCGCGCTGAAGAGGTTGGCCATGTACTTCATGGGGATGCGTGCCTGCTCAATGGACCCCCACAACTCCTCCGTGGAAGTGTCGTATAGCCACTGGTCTTCCCAGACCTTCGACATGGGGTTGAGTTCGTCGCCCGCTTCCGAGCGGTCGCGCACCGATGCCATCACGGGAAGAAGGGGCGGCACATAGAACAACATGGGCAGCGTCCGGAACTCCGGGTGGAGTGGCAGCGCGAGGTTCCACTCTTTCACAAAGCGGTAAACCGGCGACTTCGCCGCCGCGTCCAGCGTGGAGTCCGCAATCCCGTTCGCACGAGCCGACGCGATGACCGCCGGATCTGTCGGATCCATGATCATGTCCATCTGGCGATCCACCAGGTCCTTCTCGTCGCAGGAGGCCACTTCCTCGATACGATCCGCGTCGTAGAGCAGAACGCCCAGATAGCGGATCCGCCCGACACACGAGTGCATGCAGGCGGGCGCGTGTCCCGACTCAATCCGGGGGAAGCAGAGAATGCACTTCTCGGACTTGCCGGTCTGCCAGTTGTAGTACGACTTCTTGTACGGGCACGCCGTGACGCACATCCGCCAACCCCGGCAGACATCCTGGTTGATCAGAACCACTCCGTCTTCGCCGCGCTTGTAGATAGCACCGGACGGGCACGACGCCACGCACGCCGGGTTGAGACAGTGGTTGCAGATCCTCGGGAGGTAGAAGAACGCCATGCGCTCCAACTGGAACATGGCTTCCTGCTCCGCGGGAGTCAGGTTCTCCAGATTCGGATCCTTCCGCCCGTGATCAGGCGTGCCCCCCATGTCGTCGTCCCAGTTGGGTCCCATGCGAATGTCCATCGGTTCGCCGGTAATCAGGGAAACAGGACGCGCCGTGGGCTGGTCGTCCGATTCGGGCGACTCGATGAGGTTCAGGTACTTGTAGGTGAATGGTTCGTAATAGTCGTCAATGACCGGCAGGTGCGGATTGTGGAAGATGTTCGCAAGGCCCTTCTTCTTTCCCGCGCCGCGAAGTCCGATGCTGGACCCGTTCTTCCGCCAGCCGCCTTCGTAGATGTCCTGGTCTTCCCACTTGCCCGGATAGCCCGTGCCGGGCTTGGTCTCTACATTGTTCCACCACATGTATTCGGCGCCTTTTCGGTCGGTCCAGATGTTCTTGCACGCAACCGAACAGGTATGGCATCCGATGCACTTGTCGAGGTGGAAGACCATCGCCACCTGGGATCTGATATCCATGATTTCCTTACCCCTGTCTTCCGTTACCGTGACGCACTAAAACACGACCTTTGTCATTTTCTTGACCGTGACATGCGTGTCGCGGTTCGGGGCGATGGGGCCCCAGTAGTTGAAGTGGTAGGTGAACTGTCCGTATCCGCCGCTCAGGAAGTTCGGCTTCAGGTGGATCCGGGTGAAGCTGTTATGGCCTCCGGCGCGTTTGTTCCCGCGCACCTGCGACTTCGGGATTCCCACGGTCCGCTCCGGAACATGGTAGACGATGCACACTCCGCGAGGCACACGCGCCGTAACCGCCGCGCGTGTGCAGAAGACTCCGTGATCGTTGTAGACCTCCACCCAGTCGTTGTCCTGAATGTCGAGGTCTGCCGCGTCTTCCTCGCTGATCCAGCATGGCTCGCACCCGCGTGACAGCGTGAGCATCCGGAGGTTCTCCATGTAGGTGGAGTGGATGTGCCACTTGCCGTGCGGGGTAAGGCAGTTGAGAACCTTGGCCTCGCCGCCTTCGAGCGTCTCCTTGAGATCGCCGTAGAGTTCCGGCTTGGGAGAAGGCTTGTAGGTCGGAAGATTCTCGCCGTATGCCAGGTACATCTCGTGGTCCAGGTAGAAGTGCTGGCGACCGGTGAGCGTCCGCCACGGCACGAGCCTTTCCACATTGTAGGTGTAGGCTGCGTACGCACGGCCGTCGTTCATGAGGCCGGACCACAATGGCGAAGTGTTGTATCGACGCGGTTGCGCCTGCAGGTCCGCATAGTTGATTCGGACATCCTGACTCCCGTGCGCCAGGTCGGCCAGCGTCAGCCCGGTTCGCTTCTCCGCGTTCTCATACGCCCGAACGGTCAACTCTCCGTTCGTGAGCGAAGATAGATGAAGCACGGCGTTCGCTGCGGATGTGTCTTCCTTCAGCGACGGCAGCGCGACCCCGTCCACCTGCTCCACCGGGAAGTGGTTCGAGGACACCATCTCGTCGTACTCGGGGGTGGCGTCGTAGCTGTTCCCGTGCGCTCCCAGACCATTGTCCCGGATCTTCTCCCCGAGGGAGATGAAGCGCTCGTACAGTTTTGTGTAATCCCGCTCCACGACCGCCAGTTTGTGCATCGTCTTGCCGGGAACGGCCTCGCATTCGCCGAGGTACCAGTCCCGAACTTCCGGCTGGCTGATTTCGTCTGCGGAATCGTGGGCCAGCGGAAGTGCCACCACATCTTTGTGCGCACCCGGCAGATACTTCGCGGCCAGTTCGCTGGTCTTCTTCGCGAGGTTGCGGAAGATCTCCCAGTCGCTCTTCGACTCCCACACCGGCGGGATGGCCTGCGACAGCGGGTGAATGAACGAGTGAAGGTCCGTGCTGTTCAGGTCCGCCTTCTCGTACCAGGACGCCGCCGGCAGCACGATGTCCGAATAGAGCGCAGACGAGTCCATCCGGAAGTTCAGGTCCACGATCAGGTCCATCTTCCCGGTCGGCGCCACCTCGTGCCACTTGACTTCCTGTGTGTGGTCTTCCGAATCCTTGGCAATGGCATTGGAGTGCGTGCCGAGGTAGTGCTTCAAACAGTACTCATGACCCTTCATGCTTCCCATGATGGCGTTGCCGCGCCAGATGTACCACACACGCGGGAAGTTCTCCGGTGCTTCCGGGTCGCTGACGGAGTACGCCAGTTTCTTCGACTTGAGCTGGTCGATGACGAAGCCCTTGATTTCCTCGTCTGTGCCGCATCCGCTGTCCGCGGCCTCGCGGCAAAGGTCCAGCGTGTTCCGCTGGAACTGCGGATAGAACGGCATCCATCCCATTCGTACCGCGCGGAAGATCTGGTCTGCCGTGTGCCGCCCCGTCCAGTCGTTGTCGGGCACGGTGTTGTACTTGGAGAACTGGCCGTCGTACCGGTACTGGCAGGTGTTGATGTAGTGCCACAGCGGGGCCTGCTGGAGGCGTGACGGAGCGTGCCAGTCCTTGGCGAAGGCAATGGAGCCCCACGAATCCATCGGCGCCAGCTTCTCCTGCCCGACATAGTGGTTCAACCCGCCGCCGTTGCGGCCGACGCAACCGGACAGCATCAGTGCCATGGCGCCCGCGCGGTACATCAGGTTCGCGTGGTACCAGTGGTTGATGCCCGCGCCGATGATGATCATGCACTTGCCCTGAGTCTGCGACGCGGTCGAAGCCCACTCCCGCGCAAACTGAACCACCGTCTTGGAGTCGACGCCGGTGAAGACCTCCTGCCAGGCGGGCGTATAGGCCGCGGTCTGGTCCGTATAGTCCGCCGGGTAGTCGCCGTCCAGTCCTCGACCGACGCCGTACTGCGCCATCGTCAGGTCATATACCGTCGTCACGGCCACACGGCCCGACTCCGTCTCCACATACTTCACGGGGACGCCGCGAAGCGCGGTGACATCCTTCCCGAACTCCACGAACTCCGCCTGAAGCACTTCGTCGGAGCCGTCAATGAACGACAGGAGCGGATCGTAGGGTGCGTTGTCGGCGGAGTTCTCCGCCTTCATGTTCCAGTGTCCCTGGTCCGCGTCCCACCGATGCCCGCTGGCGCCCTTCGGAACGACGAACGCGCCCGTCTTCGCATCGATGTTGAGGAACTTCCAGTCTCCGTTGGAGATGTCCCGGAAGTTCGCCACTTCCTTCGCGCGGAGAAGGCGGCCGGGCTTGTAGTGGTCCCCGTCCTTCTCCAGCTTCACCAGATACGGGCTGTCTGTGTACTTCTTCACATAGTCGAGGAAGTAGGGTGTCGCCTGGTCGTGGTGGAACTCCTTCAGGATGACATGCGAGACCGCCATCCAGAACGCGCCGTCGCTACCGGCGTGCAGCGGAACCCACTGGTCCGCGTACTTGCACACCTGGCTGAAGTCCGGCGCGAACACAACCGCCTTCGTGCCGTTGTGCCGCGACTCCGCGAAGAAGTGGCAGTCCGGAGTACGCGTCATGTTGAGACACGCGCCCATGTCCGCAATCATCTTGGAGTTGTACCAGTCCGCGCTCTCGCAGACATCCGTCTGCTCTCCCCAGATCTCGGGGAAAGCTGTCGGGAGATCGCAGTACCAGTCGTAGAAGCTCAGGTTGACGCCGCCGAACAACTGCAGGAAGCGCCCGCCCGCCGCGTAGCTCAACATGGACATGGCTGGAATCGGGGAGAAGCCTATCACCCGGTCCGGGCCGTACTTCTTCGCGGTGTGGAGGTTGGCGACCGCCATGATCTCCTCGACCTCTTCCCACGAAGTGCGCCGGAAGCCGCCCTTGCCGCGAGCCCGCGTGTATCGGCCGCGCGCCGATTCGTCCGCCTGCAGATTCTCCCATGCGGCGTACGGATCTCCGGTCTTCGCCTTCTCCGCGCGGAAAGCGTCCACCAGCGACCCGCGAATCAGCGGATACTTGATGCGGAGCGGGCTGTAGAGATACCAGGAGAAGGAAATGCCGCGCTGGCATCCGCGTGGCTCGTACGGCGGAAGCTCCCCTTCGAGCAGCGGATAGTCCAGTTGCTGGGTTTCCCAGACGACGATCCCGTCCTTCACATGGACCTGCCACGAGCACCCGCCCGTACAGTTCACGCCATGTGTGCTGCGAACCACCCGGTCATGCTGAAAGCGGTTTCGGTAGAACGATTCCCACTTGCGTGTCTCCGGAGAGACAATGTCCTTGATCCAGCTCATTGGCTTCCTCGTCCACTGGCGATTGAGGGTCGCGGCGCGTGCGCCTACTGCGACCGAACCTGGCGATCAAAAAGTTCCTGATTCATCGAACCCCGCTTGCGTCTCATTCCGAGCAGCCCGTACAGCCCGAAGAGCAATCCGGCACCCCCGATGCCGGAGTAGAGCAGGCGGAACCCGTAGTCCCGCGAAGGCTGGTCCATGCTCTGGCCGTCGACGACCTCCAGAAACGCGCTCAACGCGAATACCTCGTCCGCCTCCAGCGGGCGGCCGGAGTATGCGGTCTTCATGACGGGAAACGGCGGGCTGCCGAGGATGGCCTCGACACCGGGTGTTCCCATGCGCGTGAAGACGGTGGTGAGATCCTTCGCAAGCGTACCGCCGCCGATGACCGCGTCGTTCTGGACATGGTGGCAGGAGTTGCACGCGGGGCCGCCTCCGGCCAGTCGGGTCGTTCCCTGAAAGAGCCGACGCCCGAGCTCCACATCCGCCTCCGTGGCTGCCCTGGCCGGAGGGGGCGGGGCGGCCGGTTCGGCATCTCCCGACCCACCGGCTGCCTGCGCGATGTACGCAATCACGCCATCGATGGCGGCATCGTCCAGCGCGTTGTCCGGCATGGGGATCTTGTACTCGTCAAAGAGAGCGACGGCCTTGGCGTCTCCCTCGTCGACCATTTTCTGCGACGAGCGAATGAAGGAACGCAGCCACTCCGCGGAATGCCGGTCCTGCACGCCCGCAAGGTCCGGCCCCACCAGACGACCCCCGCCGATGGTGTGGCAGGCGAAGCACACGGTCTTGAATACCTTCTCTCCGTCCGCCTCAGTCTGGGCCCGGGAGGGGGGCGCGACTGCAACCGCAAGCGCCATAGCACCCGCGAGAAGGAGTCGAATCCCGACTCGGGAACTGGTCATGGTTTCCCCTCTCTTCCTAGAATCCAAACACATCGGGCAGTGCCGCCGCCGATGCTCTCAAGCCTGACCGCATATCGCGCGTATATCTCGGATGGGGAGTGTCCGCAATCCCCCATTTGTCGTCAAAGGATTTGTGTGAGTAGTGGGTCCATTTGTCCTGTTTTCAGGTGACCCGGCTGGGATCACCCGTTTTGGGGTGATTGTGGTCGATCAGTCGCCTCCCAGAATCTCCGCCACGACCTGCTGGCGCACGGCATCCACCAGTTCATCGAACTCTCCCGCCATCACCGCGTCGATACTGTGCAGGGAGAGGCCGATCCGGTGGTCTGTGACACGGTTCTGGGGAAAGTTGTAGGTCCGGATCTTCTCCGACCGGTCGCCCGAACCAATCTGGCTGCGCCGGGCCTCGGCGCGTTCGCTGGCGGCCGCCTCCCGCTCCTGGTCCAGCAGCCGCGATCGAAGCACTCGAAGCGCCTTCGCCTTGTTCTTGTGCTGGCTCTTCTCGTCCTGACAAGTCACGACCAGTCCGGTGGGTTCATGCGTGATCCGCACCGCGGAGTCGGTCGTGTTCACGCTCTGGCCACCCGGCCCCTGGGAACGGAAGACATCGATCCGAAGATCGTTGGGGTTGATGCTCACATCCACTTCCGCCGCTTCGGGAAGAACCGCCACCGAGACCGCCGAAGTGTGGATCCGGCCGCTTGTCTCCGTCGCGGGGACCCGCTGCACGCGGTGAACTCCGCTCTCGTAGCGCATCACGCCGAACGCGCCGTCCCCCTGCAGCGAGAAGGTGGCCTCCTTGACGCCGCCAAGTTCCGTCTCGTTGACCTCCAGCACTTCCGTCTTCCACTTTCGGCGGTCCGCAAAGCGCTGGTACATCCGAAAGACCTCGCCCGCAAAGAGCGCCGCCTCATCGCCTCCGGTCCCTGCACGGACCTCCACGATGGCGTTTCGGGAATCGTCCGGATCCTTGGGGACAGACAGAATCTTGAGCCGTGCCGCAAGTTCGGTGAGCTTCGGCTCCAGTTCCTCAATCTCCGCCGCCGCGAGTTCGGTGAGGTCCTCGTCGCCACTGTGGGCCACTTCGCGCGCCTCGGTGAGGGCCGCATCCATGCGCTCCCACTCGGCAGCGGCCTGCGCCAGTTCCTCCAGATCCGCGCGTTCCTTGCCGATCTCGCGCAGTCTGTCGATGTTGGAAGTCACGGACGGATCCGCGAGCATTTCCTCCAACTCGCGGAACCGGGCGAGTCCCTGCCGCGCCCGCTCGTTCATGCGGGGCCGCCTGCATCGCCTTCGTCGGTGGGCCGCCCTCCGGCCAGTGCGGCCCGAAGCGCCACGACCGCAACTTCCAGTTGGGTGTCGTCCGGAGGCGCGGTGGTCAGGAGTTGGAGGCCCATGCCGGGCGCAGCGAGCGCTCTTCCCGCAAAGGTCTCACGGAAACGCGCGGAGAGCCGAATCACCTCGTACGAGATCCCGGCGATCACCGGCACCCACGCGATCCGCGCGAGTCGCTCGGCGACGCCCTCCGGTCGCCCGAGAACCGAGAACACGAGAATCGACACAATCATCACAAAGAAGAGAAAGCTGGTGCCGCATCGCGGATGGAGGCGCGATCGGGTGCGTGCGTTTTCCACGGAGATGGGAACTTCGGCTTCATAGTTGAAGATCGTCATGTGTTCCGCCCCATGATACTGGAACACGCGACGCATCTCTCCCCAACGCGTAATGAGGAAGAGGTACGCGAAGAAAATAACCAAGCGGAACACCCCATCGACGAGATTGTAGGGGATGCTGCCGCGAACGCCGGTCAGGTCCGTGAGAATGAGCGGAACATAGAAGAAAAGACCCAGGCCCAGCGCGAAGGAGAACACCATGACCACACCGAAGAGAAGTTTCTCCCACGGGCTGGTCTTCTTCGCGGCCTGACCCTCTTCGCGCGACGCCTCCTCCGCGCTGTACATGAGCGAACCCGTCCCGATGATCAACGACTCCACCAGCGTCACGGCCCCCCGCAGAACGGGGAGACGGAGAAGACGGAAACGCCGCGTCAGTGGCTCATGGTCCCGATATCGCACGGAGATTCCACCGTCGGGGCGACGCACAGCCGTCGCCACCCCCCGGGGGGCGCGCATCATGACGCCTTCGATGACCGCCTGTCCCCCAACGAGCGACTGTGGTGCCCTGGGCATCTACTCGCCCGAAGCCGGGGTCTCCGGCGATGCGTCCGCGGCAGGCGCGTCGGCAGTGGGAGTGTCCGCGGCAGGCGCATCCTTCTTGCCGGCCTCGTACTTGGCAAAACGCTTCCGGTAACGATCCACGCGACCTGCGGTATCAATCAGTTTCTGCTTGCCAGTGAAGAAGGGGTGGCACGCAGAGCAGATGTCCACCTGAACATCGCCGACGGTCGATCGGGTCTTGAATGTGTTTCCGCAGACGCAGCGGACCTCACACTCCTGGTATTCCGGATGAACTTCTGCCTTCATCGTAAACTCCCTCGGGTTGGGACGCCGCGTCGCGCCGTCCGGCCTTGGATGATGTTCCGCCCGCCCGTTCGGCGCGGGCCGCAATATCGTCAACTCCCGGTTGTCATGCTCTCCATGAACTTCTTGTTGTTCGGGTACTGGCCGAACCGCTCAACCAGGAACTCCATCGCCTCCACGACATTCAGTTCGTTGAGGTACTTGCGGAGAATCCATGTGCGGTTCATCTCCGTCTCGTCGAGCAGTAGTTCTTCCTTCCGGGTTCCGGAACGCTGAAGGTCAATCGCGGGCCAGATCCGCCGATCCGCGAGTTTTCGCTCCAGCACCAGTTCCATGTTCCCGGTTCCCTTGAACTCCTCGAAGATCACTTCGTCCATGCGCGATCCCGTCTCGATCAGCGCGGTGGCAATGATCGTCAGGCTGCCGCCATTCTCGATATTCCGCGCCGCGCCGAAGAAACGCTTCGGGCGCTGGAGTGCGTTTGCGTCCACTCCGCCGGAGAGGATCTTGCCCGAATGCGGAATCACCGTGTTGTGCGCACGCGCCAGTCGCGTGATGGAGTCGAGGAGAATCACGACATCCTTCTTGTACTCTACAAGCCGACGCGCCTTCTCAATGACCATGTCCGCCACCTGCACATGGCGCGTGGCCGGTTCATCAAAGGTGGAACTGATGACCTCGCCGCGGACGCTGCGCTGCATGTCCGTGACCTCTTCCGGCCGTTCATCAATGAGCAGCACGATGAGGTGTACTTCCGGATGGTTCGCGGAAACGGCATTCGCGATCTTCTGGAGCAACACCGTCTTCCCGGTACGGGGCGGCGCGACAATCAACCCTCGCTGGCCCTTCCCGATCGGGGAGAGCAGATCCATGATCCGCGTGCAAATGTCCTCTGAGTCATGCTCCAGAGCCACTCTTTCATCCGGGTAGAGCGGCGTCAGATTGTCGAAGAGTGTGCGGTGGCGTGCGGCCTCCGGATTCTCGAAGTTGATGGCCTCGACCTTTAGAAGCGCGAAGTACCGCTCGCTCTCTTTCGGGGCGCGAACCTGTCCGGAGATGGTGTCGCCCGTCAGCAGATCGAAGCGTTTGATCTGCGAAGGGGAGACATAAATGTCGTCCGGTCCCGGGAGGTAGCTGTAGTCCGGCGATCGGAGGAACCCGTAGCCCTCATTCAGAATCTCCAGCACGCCTTCGGCGAAAATCAGGCCGGACTTCTCGGTCTGCGCCTCCAGGATCTTGAAGATCAGCTCCTGCTTGCGCAGTCCGGAAGTCCCCGGGATGTCCAGTTCGTTGGCCGCCTCAACCAGTTCGGCCATCGTCTTGGTCTTCATGTCCGCCAGGTTCAGCCGGGCTTTTCGAGAATCCGCGGGGGGTTTTTTTGTGCGGGGCATGATCTTCGCTCTCTGGTGGGGTGTGGGGAGTCCCGTGATCACAGAACTCGCGAGGGTGATTTCCGGAAGGTGCTCCGGGCCGGGGAAGGTGTGAACAAACGGGAGTGGGCGGGTTCCGGTCGGTCGCCCCCGACGGGCAGCTTCAGATCCCACCGAATCGGCAGCTATACTAGATTTCGGGGTGCCCCGTGTCAACCTCTGCGGGGTCGTCACGGTCGGCGTCTCCCGCGGGACCCAGTTCCGCGCGAACCCGTCGTCCGGCCGCCTCCATGGGGTGCTCCCTCTCTCGCCGGGTAAGGTCCTCCAGGCGCCCCCCCCCGGACTCCTGCTCCTGCTTCCATTCCGCGGCAAAGGAGCCGGTGCGGATCTCCTCCAGTGCGGCACGCATCTCCGCGCGGGCATCCTCCCCGACGATCCGCGGACCGCGCGTCAGCCCTCCGTAGCGGGCCGTGGTGCTGATGGCGCTTCGCATTCCTGCCGGGCCGTCGCGCGAGACGAGTTCGAGAATCTGCCGCAACTCCTCCACGCAGCTGTAGTACGCCACTTCGCCGGAGACTCCCGCCTCCACCAGCGTCTCCCACGCCGCGCGCATCAGTTCCACCGCGCCGCCGACCAGCACCGCCTGCTCGGCGAAGAGATCGCTCACGACCTCCTCCTCCAGCGTCGTCTCAATGAGCCCCGCCCGCGTCAACCCGATGGCGGCGGCATACGCCAGGGCACGCGCCTCAGCAGTCCCCGTGAAGTCCTGTACCGCCGCAAAAAGCCCCGCGAGTCCTCCCCCTTCCAGAAAACGCTCTCGAAGCAGCGACCCCGGTCCCAGCGGACATACGAGCGCGGCGTCGAGGTCTTCGCGAAGGAGGCGGGGGTGTTCCCGCAGCGTGAATCCGTGCGCGAAAAGGAGCAGTGTGCCCGGAGCGGCGTGGGAGCGAATGGGGCCGTTCAGGAGTTCGGCCTGGACTTCGTCCGGGACGAGTACGGCGAGAATGTCGCATTCGCCCAGATCCGTGGCGCGAAGCACCGGGAAGCCCGCCTCGGTCACCGCCGCTTCAGACGGCCCGCCGGCGCGGGGGAGCACGCGCACCGCCACACCGGAGTCCCGCAGGCACTCCGCCTGGGCCCGGCCCTGATTCCCGAAGCCGAAAACCCCGACTCTCGCCCCGGTCAGGTGCGCGGGGTCCGCGTCCCGGAGGATCCGTGCGGGGCGCGGGCGCGCCATGCTACTCCTTCGCCTGGTCCAGTTCCAGTTCCTGTTCCTGTTCCTTCGCCTGTTCCAGTTCCTGGAACTTGAGGAGCATCTCGGAGGCCTCCTGCTTCAAACCCATCTTCGAGTACGCACGGGCAAGAATGCGATAGTAGTCCTGAACTTCCCGATTCGCTTCCACCAGCGGGAGCAGCGACTGGACGCAGTCCGCAAACTGCTCCTGGTAAAGGAAGCAGATGCCCCGATTGTAGAGCGCGTCCGACCAGAGATCCTCTCCGGTGCCCTTGAGTTCGTCCGCGACGGCACCAAACGCCGCCGCAGCAGCCGCGTATTGATCCGCCTGATAGAAACCCACGGCGACATTGTAGAGACTGACAACATTCTGGCGGTCCATTTGGATTGCCTTGCGGATGGCGACCAGTGCGTCCGTCAGATTCCCGGCGTCGAACTCAATCTCCGCCAGCGTGGCATACGCGCGGTCGCTCTCGGGATTCAGCGCAATCACGCGCTTCAGTATGTCCCGCGCCTCCTGAGCCACGGCGGCAACCGCAGCCGTCGAATCTCCGGCCGCAGCGGCAGCCGAAGTTTCCCGCCAGGCATCCACGAGCGTCCATGCGGTTCTTTCCAGCGCCACCAGGTTCTCCGGCTCCACGCGAAGCGCGCTCCGGTAACTCTCCAGCGCGGCAGCCTTCTCGCCCAGTTGCGCCTGCGTAAACGCGAGGTTCAGGTACGCGTCCACCTTGATGGGATACACCCTCGTCGCATGCAGAAACGCCGCCATCGCCCCTTCGTTGTCCTCTTTTTCGAGAAGCTGAATCCCGCCGTTGAACGCCCGTGCGTAAGTGTTCTGAAGTTGGTCCTCCACCTTCTTCGCAAGCTTCCGCGTCTTCTTGTCCCTGCCGTCGATCCGGTCCAGGAGCCATGAGTTGGCCTCCCAGGCTTCGTCAAAGCGCCCCGCCTCACGAAGGGCCCACCCCGCGTAGTAGTAGGTCTCCGGATTCTCCGGTTCCTCCTCCATGCACTTCAGGCAATACGGGACGGCCTGTTCCCATTCTCCTTGCGTCTTGGTGTAGTACTTGCAGTTCGCCAGGGCGGACTCCGCAAGCGCCGTCGCGGGAAGAAGAAGTGAGACGAGAACAATCGACGCGAGAACCGCGTGGCCGAGCCGGACCATGAAAACCGCTCCTTGGCGTTGCGGGGATGGAATCCCCGAAGAACTGAATCCGCATGCAAAAGCCTTGCGGCACCTTATGCAACGGCCCCGGCAATCGTCAAGGGCGGGCCCGGAGAGCGGAGGCGGGCAAGGGGGAGGGATCGTCGGATCCTCTTGGTGCCACACGACTTGCCCGCCCGGTGTGGGCCGGTGGGGGGGGAGACGCGGAACCCGCCCCCTCACAGCATGCTCACCGGGTCCACATCCACCTGCACCTCGACATCCGCGTACCCCGCAATGGCGCCACGCGCGGCCAGGGCAACCCGGCGCACATCCGCCCGGCGGCGACCCTTGACCAGCAGGTGGAACCGGTGCTTCCCGCGCACCTGCGCGATCGGGGCGGCCGCCGGACCCAGCACAACCGTCCACTCCGCGCACTCCTGCACGCGCACGGCCATTCGATCGCGCACGACTTCGGCCGCGCCCTCGGTGCGCCCCAGGTTCGGGCCGCGCACGAGGATCGCCGCCAGTTTCGCGAACGGCGGGTAGCCCATCGCCTTCCGCTGCTCCATCTCCGACTCGCGGAATGCCGCGTCGTCGTGCGTGCGCGCCGCCGCAAGGCACGCGTGTTCCGGGCAGCGCGTCTGGATCAGCACCTTTCCGCCCAGTTCACTCCGCCCCGCGCGCCCCGCCACCTGCGCCAGCAACTGAAAGGTGCGCTCCGCGGAGCGGAAGTCCGGCAGATGCAGCCCGGTATCGGCGTTGATCACGCCGACCAGCGTCACGCGCGGGAAGTCCAGCCCCTTCGCGACCATCTGCGTCCCGAGCAGCACATCCACCTTCCCGTCCAGGAATGCGCCGAGGATCTCCTCGTGGGCGCCGCGCCGCTGCACGGAATCGGAGTCCAGCCGCGCGAGATGCATCTTCGGGAATCGCTCGCGAAGATCCTCTTCGATCCGCTGGGTTCCCGCGCCCCGGTACACCAGCGTCCGAGCGCCGCACGCCGCACACGCGTCCAGGCGCGGCTCTTCGTGATCGCAGTAGTGACAGCGAAGCGTCCCGTCGGACTTGTGGAAGGTCAGCGACACATCGCACGCGCCACACCGAACCGCCATCCCGCAGGTGACGCACTGCACGAACGGACTGAATCCTCGGCGATTCAGAAAGAGAATGGTCTGCTCGCGACGCGCAAGGCGTTCGCCGATCGCCTCCAGAAGTTCCCCGGAAAACGCCCCGCGCCCCCCGCGCTGGTCCACGAGTTCCACCTCCGGCAGAGGCAACGCCGACACACGCGAGCCCAGGCGAAGGAGGCTGAACTTCCCGCCGCTGGCGCGATGCCAGGTTTCGAGATCCGGCGTCGCCGTTCCCAGCACGACGGTCGCCCCGGCGCGACGGGCGCGCTCGATGGCGACATCGCGGGCGTGGTACCGGGGTGCGTCTTCCTGCTTGTAGGCGCCGTCGTGTTCCTCGTCGATCACGACCAGACGCAGGTTCGGAAGCGGCGTGAACACCGCCGAGCGCGGCCCGAGTACCACATCGTAATCGCCACGACGCGCCCGGAAGCGCGTGCGTCGGCGCTCCGCATCCGTGAGTCGCGAATGCAGCACCGCCGCCCGGCGACCGAATCGGCCGCGCACGCATGACACCATCTGCGGCGTCAGGGTGATCTCCGGCACAAGGAGAATGGAGTGGCCGCCGAGGCGCCTCGCCTCTTCCATGGCGCGGAGGTAGACCTCGGTCTTGCCGCTGCCGGTGACCCCGTGCAGGAGGAAGGTCTGATGGGTGAGCGAGCCCAGCGCGCCGGTAAGCGCGCCAATGGCGGACGCCTGCTCCGCATTCGGTTCATGCCGGGAGACGGTGACGAAGTCGGCGGCGTCCTCCGTCTCCCACTCCCCGAGGCGCACGCGCACCAGTTTCTTCCGCGTGAGCGCGCGCACCGCACCCCGCGCGCCGGCGACCGCCTCCGCAAGGTCGCGCAGCGGGATGTCCCCACCGGCTTCGCGCAGAAACTCGACGCATCGGTGCTGCACGGGAGCGCGGCGTGCCAGTTCCTCCCCGGCTTCCGCGTCTCCGGCCAGCGCCACCACCTTGATGCGTGGCACCGACGACGCCCGGGAGACCGCCCGATCGGTCGCCAGAATCCGCTTCGACCGGATGAGTTGCTGCACGACCGGCCGAAGATCCGCCACACGCATCCCAAGCCGCTTTGCGAGCAGGAGCGTCGACAGTTCCCCTTCTTCGGCGACTGCCGCGAGAGCGCGCTCGGCGGGGTCGGATTCTTCGGAGGTGCCGAAAAGGGTGGTCGCCACCGGAGCCCCCAGCCGAAGCACCTTTTCCCGGCGCGGCGCCGTGTGTCCCGGCAGCATTGCGCGAAGCGCATCGCCCCAGGAGCAAAGCGTCCGCTCGGCAATCCACTTCCCGAGATCGAGCATCTCCCCGTCGAGAAGCGGGTCATCGTCCACCAGTTCATGGAGGGAGCGCAGTTCTTCCGGCGGGTCCGGTGGATTCATGGCAACGACAAAGCCCGTCAGCGTGCGACCCGCACCGAACGGGACCGCCACGCGGCATCCCACGCGTACGCTGCGCTCCATGCTCTGCGGGACACGGTATGTAAAAGCTGGCGGGTCCAACACCGGGACCGGGAGCGCGACGCCCGCCGTCAGCGTGCCCACTCGGCCACCTCCGGCACGCTCCCCAGATCGGGCCGTTCGGCAAGCGCCGCCCGGACATGTGCGCGGCCGTCCGCCTCCCGCCCTGACTCCGCCAGCGCAATCCCCAGATGCGCCCGCACTTCCGCGTCCCGCGTGGCCTCCCAGGCGCGGCGCAGCGGTTCCACCGCCTCCGTGGGCCGCCCGGAGCGGATGGCCGCCCACCCCAGCGTGTCGAGAATGGCCGCGTCGTCCGGCTCCTTCGACGCCGCCAGCCGCGCCAGCCGGTAGGCTTCCTCCGGGTCAAAGACCGCCCGGTGGTCCGCGAGAATCCATGCCAGGTTGTTCGCGATCCCCGCGTCTTCGCCGGACGCGACAAGTCCCCTGCGAAGCGTCTCCACCGCTTCCGCGGGCCGCCCCATCGCCGTCAGGATCGATGCCCGCCCGGTCACGGCCCCGGCGAACCCCGGGTCCGCCGAGATCGCCCGGTCGTAAGCGGCAAGGCCCTCTCGGGCACGCCCCGCGTCCTTCAGCGCACGACCGAGGTCCGCCAGAGCCTCCGCCGAGGAATCCGCCGCCACCGCACGCTCCAGCGCGGCAACCGCCCCTGCATGATCTCCCGTTTCCGCCAGGAGGCTCCCGGCCATCCTCCATGCGCGTGCGTCCGTGGGGTTGGCTTCGGCCGCCCGTTCATATGCCTCCGTCGCGCCCGGGCGGTCTCCCGTGCGAAGAGCCGCCTCCCCGATTCCGAGCCAGGCCGCGGCATCCCGCGCGTCGAGCGCCACCACCTTGCGCCACGCGGCCTCCGTCTCCTCCCATGCCTCCGCCCGCCGCCAGAGCTGCGCCACCTTGCGAAGCACCGGCAGGTCCCCGGGGATGGCCGCATCCATCTCCGCCGCGACCGCCTTCGCCTCGGCCGTCTTCCCCGAAAGAATGAGCTGCGGCAGCTTCTGAAGCAGCGCGAAGACCGTGACCCCGTCCTTCGGGTCCGGGCCGCGGAAGGTCCACAACGCCGCCTCTGCCGCCGGGGCCGACGACGCGCCCACCCCTCCGACATACCCCAGCCCCTCCAGTTGCTCCCGCGCCGCCTCGTCCACAATGGCCTCGACCGCACCGAGCGCCCCCCCGCGCGCCGAATGCTCCCACAGTTCCGCACGAAGCGCGCGGGCCTCTCCCGGGTGCCCGGACAGCACATTTCGTGTCTCGTGGGGGTCCGCCGTCAGGTCGTAGAGTTCCGGCCGCGGCGCATCGATGTACTTCCAGCCGCCCTTCCGAATGCTCCGGCTGCCCTCCCAGTCGAAGTTGAGCCGGGGAAAGAGCGCCTCCGCGAAGATCGCGTCGGGGGCGGCGTCGTCTCCGCGAAGAAGCCCGGCCGCGCTCCCTCCATCCAGCCCGGAAGGGACCGGCACGCCGACCAGTTCCAGAAGCGTCGGGGCAAACTGCACCAGCGACACGGGATCTTCCACGCGGACCCCCTCCGGCACGCCCGGGCCCGCCATGATCCACGGCACGCGGAGCGCGGAATCGTAGACGAAGAAGCCGTGCGAGGGCTCCTCGTGCTCACCGAGCGACTCCCCGTGATCCGCGGTCACCGCCACGAGAAGCCTCGACCTCACCGCCTCCCCGAGACCGCCGAGCAGCCGCCCGAGCTGCTCGTCCACGAACGCGATCTCCCCTTCGTAGGGGGCGTCCTCATAGCGGGACGCGATGTGTGGCGGCGGCTCGTACGCCTGATGCGGGTCGAAGAAGTGGACCCACGCAAAGTACGGCTTTGTCCCGGCCGCCGCCTGTGTCATCCACGGCAGCGCGAGGTCCACCACCCGATCCGCGGTCCGCTGGTCGGAATAGAGCCGGTTCAGGATGTCCCCCTCCGGAAGGTCGTCCGCGAGGTCGTCCTCGTAGAGGTCGAAGCCCTGCCCGGTGCCGTAGCGGCTCTCCAGCGGAACGGCGGCAAGAAAGGCGGCGGTGGACCAGCCCTCGTCGCGAAGAATCTCGGGAATCGTCCGGGCCTCCCCGGGGAGGCGGCCGGCCCCGTTGTCGCGCACGGTATGCCTGTCCGGATAGAGCCCCGTGAGAATGGAGCAGTGGGAGGGCAGCGTGACGGGTGCGGTCGCCGTGGCGTCCAGATAGGCCACGCCCCGCCCGGCCAGACCGTCAAGGGTCGGGGTTTCGCAGAGCGTGGAGCCGTAGCAGCCAATCCGGTCTGCCCGGCAGGTGTCGATCGTCACCAGGAGAACCCCCGGTGGCGCTTCCTTCCGGCCACAACCGCAAAGTGCCAGAAAGGCGGCCACAAGGACGATTTCGACCTGAATGCGCGTCTTCACCCGATTTCCCTCCGGCCAACTCTCAGGCTTCGGCCCGGGTCGCAGGCTATCGCGGAACTCCCCGGGGAACCAGCAGGAAACCCAAATGTCGCCTGTTTCGGGTCCCCGAGGGCGGTTCGGACCGTTTCCTGATTATCTTCATGTTCAGTGACCTTCACTCACAAACACGCCCTGACGCTCTTTGTGGAGAAGGGGACCTTGTAATCGACAATTCGGTGTCGAGTTGTGCCTGTGGGGGTCGGGGCCCCGGTGTCCGCAGGGTGGTATTCCCAAAATCTGCCTCAGGGGAGGTGGTTTCATGCTGAATCGTTGGTTGCCCTGTCTTCTGGTTCTGCTCGTTGCGGCGTTCGTGGCCGGATGTGCAGACAATGATGACGATTGCATCACGCCGGACCCGGTTCCGGCCATGGACTACGCGGGCTCGGCAGCCTGCGCAACGTGTCACTCCGACACATCTTCGGCAGGTCGCGCCACCGGCAGCGACGAGTACGATCGCTGGGTTGAGTCCGGCCATCCGTACAAGCTGACGAAGATTGACGGTGTGGCTCCGACGGACAAGTTCCCGACCTTCTCTCGCTATCCCAACGATCCGGTCGACCCGCCCACGGGCACATGGGCCGACTACAGCTACACGATCGGTGGATACGGCTGGAAGATGCGCTGGGTCAAGAACGACGGATTCATCCAGACCGATGTCGGCAGCAATCAGTACAACTTCGAGAGCGGGGCCTACTCGGACTACCATGTCGGTGAGGAGAAGCCGTACAACTGCGGCAAGTGCCACACCACCGGTTGGGTGGACTCCGATGACGGCGACGCCACCAACAACCAGGAAGGCATGGCTGGAATGACCGGAACCTTCGTGGCTCCCGGCGTCCACTGCGAGGAGTGCCACGGCACCGGTTCGCAGCATGTCTCCGACCCGGAACTCTTCCCGATGACCGTGGATGCCTCGTCCGACCAGTGCGGACGCTGTCACACGCGTCATTCCACGCAGAAGATCCAGGTCAGCAGTGGCTTCATCAAGCACCACGAGCAGTACGACGAATGGCTGCATTCGCCGCACAAGGGATATGCGGGCTGCAACGACTGTCACGACCC
The DNA here is from genome assembly GCA_030747075.1 of Gemmatimonadota bacterium. Classification (NCBI taxonomy): domain Bacteria; kingdom Pseudomonadati; phylum Gemmatimonadota; species Gemmatimonadota bacterium. Next base: position 17,866 of record JASLLL010000024.1, on the reverse strand, counting down.
GCACTCCTCCGTGGTCTTCGACGACGAGGCGCTCGGCATGGGCGTGACCACGACCTGTGAGGATTGCCACTCGGAAGTGGTGACGATCGCGGGACACGATCTCCTCTATCCGGGGACGGTCGGGTGTACGGACTGCCATATGCCGGAAGCCGCCAAGAGCGCGGTCAAGGAGAACGACTACAACGGAGATGTGATGTCGCACATCTTCCAGATCAACACGGATGCGGTCGGCAAGGACGCCATGTTCTATGATGACGGCGGCACCACTTTCGTGGTCGTGGACGAGGGCGGCGTAGCCTCGGTCACTCTTGACTTCGCGTGCCATGGTTGCCACCAGGATTCTTCCGGTACGGGAGGCCTCGGGTCCATGAAGACTCTGGCGGAACTCTCGGCCCAGGCTGTGGGAATCCACGACTAGGACAAACTGAAACCCGTTTCACGGATGTGTCCGGTTGCGATCGTCAGGACCCGGTAGACTTCTCACCGTCGCCCTGGCGATCGCCCTGGGAGGTGGCGCGGCCCATGCCGCGTCGCTCTCGGGGACCGCCGCCACGACTCTGTACATTCTGGAAGACGGATCCGGATCGGATTCCGGAACACGGACCCTGGCCTATCAGAGACTCGGCATTTCCGTGCCGGGGCTGGGCCGGGGTCTTTCTTTTCGCGGGTCGCTGGTGTCCCGCAACGACCTCTCCGAGGGAGACCCCTCTCTCACGAAGACCCGCATTCATCATGCGGCGCTGCGGTACCGGTCCGCGGACAGCGGCGTCCGGGCCGCGCTTGGTCGCCACTATGTCCACGCGGGGGGAGGATCGGGCGTAATCGACGGCGTGTCGGTGCGCGTCCGTGCGGGATCCCGCGTGAACTTGCTCGCCTACGGGGGAACGCTCGGCCATGAGGAGCGTACGGAGTTGCTCCTTCTCTCCCGGGACGAGGGGTCGCGCTGGGGATTCTGGAGCGCTGCGCGGGTCGCGGGGGCGCTTCGCCTGTCGGGCGGGGTTGAGACGGTCCGCCGGGACGCGGAGACCACGGAACGCAATCTGGACACGCGCGCGGACTACCGCTTCGGGCGTGTGGCCTCCGCGTATGCCGGGCATCGTTACGACATGGAGTCCGAAGAAGCCGTGGAGACCTACTTCGGCGGAACGGTGCGTCCGGCACCGCACCATCGCGTGACGCTGGCGTACCGGGACCGCGCTCGACCCGAGATCGTCGGGGGCTACTTCGCCTCGCTGTTCGCCGATATCGAACCCGCCGCCTTCCGCCGCATGAGCGCCGCGTGGAGGTGGTCCGTGGATCGCGATCTTTCCCTCTCCGCAAACTGGGTTTCCTCCATCCGCAGCACGGACGATGAGCGGTCCGACATCGCACGCGGCACGGTGTCCTGGAAGAACTGGTCGGTGGGTTACCGCGCCACCCGGGGAATCGCGGGCGACCGAAACGGTCTCTTCGGGTCAGTCCGAAGGAACCTCCGGCCAGGGCTCGATGTCCGTGCCACGGCCAATCTTCAATCGTATGAGCGCGGCACCGTGGTGCCCGTGGAAGACGGGGCCGCCGCCTTCGCCCTGGCCGCGGATTACCACGCTTCGGATCGGCTGAAGTGGAACACGCGCCTGGAGTACCTCAACAACGACCGGCACCCCTATGCGCTGCGGTTGCTCTGTGGCGTCACCTGCAACTTCGGCATCCCGGACGACGGGAAGAACGGGAGGGCCGGACGATGACCGGACGACGCAATCTCCGCATCGTCGGAGCTCTGCTCGGTTCCTTCGCGTTTGTTTTCGCGGCCGTTGCGGAAACGGGAACCCCCTTCTCCCACGATCTCCACGCCGTGGACAACGAAATCGATTGCTCTTCGTGCCACATGGATGCGGACGCCGGGAGGCTTCTCCCTGTTTCGCGGGACGGGTGCGCGGACTGCCACGAAGGAGAACACCTTCCTGATCTGCCAATCTTCTCGGGGGGTGCGCCATCCAGCCATCGCGGGGATTTCCTCTTCACCCACCGCCTGGACGCCGTGGGGCCGGATGCGGCGGACTGCGCGGGGTGTCATGTCGATGAGGAGTCGTGTACGGAATGCCACCTCGGGGAGAATGTCGAGACGCTCTCCCACCCGAGGAACTTCCTCTTCACGCACGCGGATGAAGCGCGGGGCGGGTTCACGGACTGCGGTGCCTGTCATGACGAACGGAGCTTCTGCCTGGACTGCCATGCGGGAAGTGGTGTTCGACCGCCGGACCACCGGTCGCTGGACTGGGTGAACCCGGGCCTGCCGGACGGCGGGCTGCATTCAGACGAAGGCCGGGCCGACATTGCCTACTGCGCCACCTGCCACACGGACGCGGAACCAACCTGCACCCTGTGCCACTGACAGAGCGCGGACTGAGCGCGTGGGGTTTGCCCTATGCGCTCAGCAGTCCGTGGATGCGGTCTACCAGGCGCCCGGGACTGAACGGCTTCGTGATGTAGTCGTCCGCGCCCGCTTCGAGTCCCTGCTTCTGGTCGGTGTCGCGGCCGCGCGCGGACAGGAGAATCACCGGCGTCGCCGAGAGATCCGGATCGCGCTTGATCTGGCGGCACGCCTCAAACCCGTCCATCTTCGGCATCATCACATCCAGCACGACAAGATCCGGCCGATCTTCCTTCGCGCGGAGGATGGCCTCTTCGCCGTCTTCGGCGGTGATGACCTCGTACCCCTCCGCACCGAGACTGAAGTCCAGAATGTGCAGAATGTAGTTCTCGTCATCGACGACGAGTATTTTCCGTTTCTCGTTCATGACCCGCTCCCGTGAGATTGGTTGGTTCCTTCGCTTCCGTTCGCGTCCAGCACGCGCGCTAGAGCCTCCACGACGACGCCATCGTATTTCGTTCCCACGCCCTCGCGCAGTGTGTTCAGCGCCCATTCCCGATCCTCCGCTTTGCGGTGCGGCCGGTCCGAACGAAGCGCGTGGTATGCGTCGACCACGGCGAGGATCTTCCCGCCCCTCGGAATGCGCCCGAGAGGCAACCCGCGCGGGTACCCGCCGCCCTCTCCTTCGTGGTGGGAGATGACGATGTCGAACACATCCTGCAGGAACTCAATCGGGCGAAGGGCTTTCGCGCCTTCTTCGGGGTGACGCTCGACAATCTCCCGGCCGCCGGACCCCAGTGGTGTGGAGCGCCGGTAGATGCCGTCGGGAATCTTCGCCATGCCGATGTCGCGCATCATCCCCGCGTAGTGAATCAGCGATGCCTCCCGGGGCGGGACATCCAGTTCACCACAGACGGCAAGAAGCGTCCGGTCGAAGTCGCTGCCGCTGGGGTGGTAGTGCCGACGCACATCGATCACGCATCGAAGCGAGTTCTCCATGTTGCGCAGCGACTCCGGAGACCGTGCGTGCTCGCGGATCTTCCCGAGAATGAGTGCCACGCGTTCGGACAGAAGTTCCACGAGTCGCCGGTCGTGCTCGGTGAAGGTGTCGCCGGTGCGCTTGTCGCACACATTGAGTACGCCGACGACCCGACCGCCGATCTTCACCGGCGTGGAGAGCACCGACTTTGTGCGGTAGCGTGTCGGATGCGCGGACTCGAAGCGCCCGTCCACCGCCAGATCCGGAATGAGAAGTGTCTCGCCGGTCCGCGCCACGACGCCGCAGATCCGTTCGCCGATTCCCACGCGTACATCACGCACGACCTCGACGGGGAGCCCCACTGCCGCGTGAATGTGCAGTTCCTCCGAAGACGGGTCGGTGAGCATCAGCGACACGATGTCCACGCCCATCACTTCAGAGATCATCTCAACAATGAGTTCCGGGATGCGGTGCGTCTCTTCCGGTTCCATCTCCACGATTCCAGCGACGGGTCCGCACGCCGTCGCCCGTCTCGACGGGAGCGACACGACGAAACGCGCTCCGCCCCCCTCTTCACTTTCGGCCCAAATCCGCCCGTCGTGCCAGGTGACGATTCTCCGGCAGATGGCCAGACCCAGCCCGGTGCCCCCGGCCTGCCGGGTGTTGGACCCGTCCACCTGATAGAACTGTTCGAACACCAGGTCCAGTTGGTCGGCTGGAATCCCGGCACCGCTGTCTTCCACGGAAATCCTCACCGAAGCGCCGGACTCGTCCACGCAGAGGCGAACCTCGCCACCCTCCGCCGAGAACTTCACCGCATTCTCCAGCAGGTTCACCACCACCTGCTTCAAGAGGTCCGCGTCCGCGTGGACCATTGCCTCGATCGACTCGGGGAGCACGAGGCGCACTCCGGCTTCGTCCGCAATCGGCCGGATCACATCGGCGGAACACGCCACCACATCGCCCAGCGCAATCCGACGGCACGCCATGCGCATGCGGCCCGATTCCATCGTCGCGAGATCCAGAATGTCGTCGACAATGCGCGAAAGGCGATCGCTCTCCCCGCGAATGACATCCAGGAAGCGGGTGCGCGTGGTCGGGTCGTCCCAGGCTGCCGTATCGCGAAGCGTTTCCGCATACGCGGAGATAGAAGTCAGCGGCGTGCGGAGCTCGTGAGAGACCGCGGCAATGAAGCGTGACTTCATGCGATAGATCTCGTTCAAGTGTTCGTTTTCGGCACGGAGTTTCTCCAGGTCGCGATGGCGTAGGCTCTGCGCGGTTCCCGACTCCAGCGAGAGAGATGCCAGCGTGGTCCACCGGCGGAGCGACTCCACCGCGCCCTGCGCGTCAGGCGCCCCGGATAGCAGGATGAGAATGGCCCCGTCGGGAAGCGGCCGGGCCTCGTTGCCGAGGCTCGCCACGAGCATGTCTCTGGCGACCGGACACGCCCCGGTGCGCGATCCATGCGCCACCCATCCGTATCCGGACCACCGGGGAAGCCCGCCGAGCCACTTCGGAAAACCCTCCCCGCGCCGGGCACTTCCCGGAAGTTCGGGCGGGCCGCCGCGTCCGCATCCGTTTCGTGTGCCCACGCCCGCCACTTCGCGATACGCCCCGTCTTCGGGGCGAAGCACCCACGCCGACACGCCCGCCACCCACGGAAGGCGCGCCACGCCGTTCACGACTCCACGCGTCGCGTCCGCCGCGTCTCCGCCGCGCACGAGTGCCTCCAGTATCTCCAGCGACCGCTCCAGTTCGTCGGTGAACCCGGTGGCGCCATCCCGGAGGCTTTGCTCACCCTCGCGGCGAACCTCGCGGACCAGTGCACGCCCGGCATGCACCAGGAACCGTTCGATCGCCTCCGGGTCTCCTTCAGTCACCACCGCGCCGACCGCGTGCCCCGCCGGCCCCAGAGGCACCGCATAAAGCCCCGCGCACTCCACGGTTCGTGCCTCGTGAACCGCCCGGCGCGCCAGTTTCTCCTGCTCTGCAAGAGTGTCCGACCCCGACCGCTTCACCGACTCGATCCCGCTCCCCACGCAAGTGAACTCCTTGTCGCCCCGGGCCAGGAAGATCGCGCCCGGACCCACCCCCGGAACCGAGGCCAGCGTCTGCCGCATCAGTTCCACCACGCGCCCCGAAGACTCCGCAAGTTGCAGATTCCCCTCCTGAACCTCCAGAAAGTGCTTCCACAACCTCTCCGGTCCGGAGAGCAGCCACGACCCGTCCGCGTTCGATGCCTGTGTCATGAGTCCCCTCTTCGTTCCCGGACGACAATGCTCCCGGTCATGGTTTTTCCGTATCTCTTGAGTTCTGACGCAATGTCGGCCAAGCGGCCGATGTGCCCGACTTCGCCCTTGTCGTTGGTGACGACAGCGAGCGTGATTCCGAGCGACTGGACCTTCATGATCTCGCCGGATCGCCGCCGGATTCGCAGGAACCCGCGTTCCAGGTCTTCCGCGTCCATGAGGTCTTTCCGCGCTTCGTCGAACTTCGCGACCACCGTCCGTGCAATCTCATCCGCACGCTCGGGCACCGTCATGATGACAAAGTCATCTCCGCCGATGTGCCCCACGAAGTCGCCCTGCTCGCCGTGCTGCAATACGGCCTCGGTGAGAATGGCCGCTGTGGCGCGAATGGCTTCGTCGCCACGCGCATACCCGTAGTAGTCGTTGTAGGCTTTGAAGTTGTCGATGTCGGTATACAGAAACGCGAACGGCTTCTTCGACCCGAGTCGCTCCGTCAACTCCCGCTCGATGGACACATTCCCCGGAAGCCCGGTCAGCGGATTCGCCTCTCGCTGCGACTCACTCCACTGGAGGACATTCTTTACGCGCACCAGAAGTTCCGGCATGGCGAACGGTTTTGTCATGTAGTCGTTCGCGCCGTTCTTCAACCCCTGGAGCTTCTCGCTGAGTTCCCCGCGCGCGGTCAGAATGATGATGGGAATCTGACGCGTGTCGTGCCCGTCCCGCAGGTGTCGGCACACTTCGAAGCCATCCATCTCCGGCATCATCACATCGAGAAGCATCAGGTCGGGGGGGTCTTCCCGCGCCATCTGGAGCCCCGCCGCGCCGTCCCGGGCGCACCTCACCTGATACCCCGCGCCCTCCAGTTGGAACTTGAGGATCTCACGGATGGGCGGTTCGTCCTCCACCACGAGGATTCGGGCTGTGTCCAAGGTTCCGGCTCTCCTGTGTCGCGCAGACGGGGACTACGAGGTCTCCTCGTTGCATCGGCATCTGAGGGCGGCATTGGGAGAATTTTCGCAGCGAGAGCCGGGTCAGGAGGCGCGGCGCTTCGGGCGGCGGGGAGCGCGATTGGGAACAAACGCCAGCGGCAGATTGGGGTCTGCGTCCAGGGTGGTCTCGTCGCGTTCTCCACGGTCCAGACGCCGTTTTCCGGCGAAGGCGATCATCGCGGCGTTGTCGCCACACCATTCCATCCGGGGGGCCACAAACCGCAACCGGCGAGACGCGCAGGCCGCCTCCAGCGCACCCCGAAGCGCGGCATTCGCCGCCACCCCCCCGGCCACGGCGACCGACGGCACTTCTTCGCGACGCGCGGCCTCCATCGTCTTCTCCACCAGCACGGAGACGACCGCCGCCTGAAACGACGCGGCCACATCCCGCGACTGCGGCTGATTCTTGAGCGCGGGTTCCGCGTCCAGCGCCATCCGGACCGCCGTCTTCACTCCGGAGAAGCTGAAGTCGAGGCTGCCGCGCTCCAGACGCGCCTGCGGGAAGTCGAAGGCGCGCGGGTCTCCGCTCGACGCGAGTTTCTCCAGCGGCCCTCCGCCCGGATACCCGAGGCCGAGCATCACCGACACCTTGTCGAAGGCCTCGCCTGCCGCGTCATCCCGCGTACGCCCCAAAACGCGCAACGGTTCATCCGGGTGCACGCGCACCAGAATCGTATGCCCCCCCGACGCCACCAGTACCACCGCGGGCGCGGGCAGAGACGGATCTTCCAGGAACGGAGAGAGCGCATGCCCCTCCAGATGGTTCACCCCGACGAACGGAATCCCGCGCGCGGAGGCAAACGCCTTGGCGGCCTGAAGCCCCACGAGAAGCGAACCGACCAGTCCAGGCCCGGCGGTCACGGCGACACCCGTCAGGTCGGAGATCTCCGCGCCCGCGTCGGAGAGCGCCTGTCGTATCACCGGCACGAGGTGTTTCGTGTGTTCGCGGGAGGCAATCTCCGGGACGACACCACGGTAGAGTTCGTGAACGCGCTGGGAGGCGACCACGCTGGACACCACACAACCCTGCGCGTCCAGAAGGGCGGCCGCCGTTTCGTCGCAGGATGTCTCGATCCCGAGAATCACGGTGCCGCGTCCTCCGCCGACACCGTGTCCGGCGCGGCGCGGCCCACGGACAGCGTGAGGGTGGAAGGCCGGACCTCCGCCACGCTCACGCCGGGAGGCAGCGGCAGGATCACCTGAACCGGACCGGTCACGACGGACCCTGCTGGCGAATCCGGGTCGGCGGACGGGCGCGTGGTGTTCTCCGGCACCAGCGCCAGCGCTTCGCCTTCGCGTTCGGTCGCGAAGACAAACTGGCCCGCCCCTTCCCGCCATGCTCCGGCGCGGAGCAGGACGCGGGAGAGGCTCTCCGCCGTCACTTCCACGAGACTCCGCGCTCCCGTGAGCACCAGAGCGACTTCGGGCGGTTCACAGGACAGGACCATCCCCGGCGGCAACTCTCCCGCAAAGTGTGCCGCGACGGAAGCGACCTCCTGCCGCACGATCGGTTCAATGGTGATCCCGACTTCCGCGGATTCAGGCGTCACTTCCACGGTCGACCCTTCCGGCCCCTTCAGCGCGACGCGCCGCCGAAGCGTGTTGCGGGCCCCTTCCAGCGAAACCTCTTCGGTGGTGAGCAGCGCGACGGGATCCACCAGACGGCGCGGCCCACGCACGCGCGCGACCGTGGGATTGACGAAGGTCTTGCCGACCCGCACATGTCCCTCTTCGGGAACACCGGTGACGGAAGCGTGAATGGGAATGTCGCGGATGACCGTTTCGTCGAACTCCATGGCGATGCTTCGCGGTTCGAGGATCTCCACGCGCGTCACGGCGACATCGTCGGGGAGGATCATGTTCCCGCCGGTCACGACCACGGAGTTGTGCCCCACCTGCGCCGCCGCCAGATCCACCCGACAGAACGCGCCGCGCAATCGGTACGCCAGAAACCGCCCCTTGGCGCGAACGCGCGTGCGCACTTCTTCCGGCAGTTGGTCCAGCGGTGTGATCTTCTCCGAAAGATCCGCATATCGGATGGGGAAGACGATGTCCTTCTCGAACTCGATCTGATTCGTCACACCCAGCCAGAGCGCCAGTGCCATCACGAGAGAGAGGAGCTTCGGTCCCAGTCGATGAGTCAGCCGCTTCCAGCGCAACGGGCGTGGTCCTTTCTGTCCAAGTGAGAGCGCGACACCTGCCGCGATGTTAGCCCCTGATTCCCGGGCCGACAACCGCCGGTCCGGACGCTATTCCGGCGATCCCCCCGGGAGATTCTCGGGAAGCGCGTCGCCGAGCGCCTCTTCGGCGCGCCGGATCGCCTTGTCGCGGAGAATGCCGACATCGGGGAGATCCCCCGGGCCCTCCGCGTGGATGTGCGCGATCTCGGCCTCTGAATACGCCAGCAGAACTTCGCGAAGCCGGGCTTCCAGTTCCAGAAGCGGCGATTCGTCCACCAGCGGTCGCTTCCAGGTGGCGCTGGACTTGAGGCGCGTGGTGTCGTCGATCACGATGTCCACGGACGCCGTCTTCGTCCATCCGGGCGGATCGACTCGGGAATCCTCCTCCGCCCGCAGATTGTCCAGCGGCAAGTCCTTCACCCGTTGCCAGACGGCCGCGTACTCGGTTGCGGTCATCGTCGAACTCACCGGAACAGACGCCATCCCCACGCGCACACTCCCCCGGACACGAACGACATCTCCCTTCAGTTGAAAGAGCTCTATCTCCAGACTCTCCCGATCCAACCCCGCGCCGCGGCTCTCTCGAAACCGCAGGAACGACGCCTCGGGCACTCCGCGAACTGCGGGAGGCGCCATCGTGTCGGCAACTTTCGCTTCCCGCGAACCCTCGTGTTCGCACCCGGTCAGGAGAAGGACCGCCAGGGACGCTGACACCAGAACCGGGAATGTGCGTTTCATGAGGTCTCCTTCGCGGGGGTGGGGAGTTCCATGAAGACGGCCTCGACCGCCAGACGCGACTCGACGCCGCGTTCGATATCCTCACGGGCCTCTCCGACGCGATCGAAGAGCCTGCTCCACTCCCCGGCCGGGATACGGAGGGTCAGGCGGCGTGCTTCGTCCGGTGCCATGCCGCTGCCGGGCACGAACCCCGGAACGCTTCGCGCGAGCACCATGTCGCGGCATCCGACCGCAAGCAGTTCCAGAAAGAGCGACGCGTCCCGACGGATGTCATCGCGGTCGCGCCCCTTGCCGCTGTTCGGGAAGACGCGCGTCCCGATGATCGACAGCGCCGTACCCGCCCGGCCCTCCGCGATGGCTTGCAGCACTTCGGTCACGCCCTCGCTGCGCCGGGAGATGTCCAGATCGCGCAGTTCCAGCGCACGCCGGACGCTCCCCTCGGACATCGACGCAAGAAGGGCCGCATCCTCCGGGCCAACACCCTGCGTCCCGGCCAGGAACTCCCGCAGCACCCCCTCGCGGATGGAGCCGAACACGATCCGTGCGCAGCGCGAGAGCGTGGTGGGAAGAAGCGACAGCGGTTCCGAAGTCACCAGAATGAGGAGCGTCCCCGGGGGTGGTTCCTCCAGCGTCTTCAGGAACGCATTCTCCGCTTCGACCGACATGGTGTGCGCGTCGTCGAGCACGGCCACTCTCCGCGCGCCGTTGGCGGTCGTCGCCAGAAGCGATGCGACCGTGCGGAAGTACGCACCGTCGCCGCGCCCGTGAATCAGGTCGATCCCAATGCGGCGGCGATACCAGGTGATGGCCGTTCCGGGCGAAAAGAGCCGCCGGGCCACTTCCGCGGTTCGTGGCGGCAACTTGCGCGCCTTCTCGAGACCGGCCAGTCCCTTCTCCAGGATCTCCGCGAACGGAATGCCCTTTCGTCCGGTGAACCGCGCGGGGTCTCGCCGGATAAGGTCGATGACCCCCTCGCCCCGTGCCGCAGACACGCCTTCGATCCACCCGTCCGCAGTCAGACGCGTATAGGCTTTGAGAAGATCCTCTTCCTCAAAGCCATCGCCCAGAAGGTCCGCGCGGCGCACCGGGAGCGGACGGGCAAGGTCGGCGTAGAGCAGGTACCGGTCGTCCGCGCGACGATCGAAGCGGGCGGCGGCCTCCGGGTCCCCCGCCGTGAGGAACTCCCGCGCGAAGGCTTCGGCGGCCGTCCGCTTGCCGACGCCCTCCGGCCCGGCGAAAAGAAGCGCGTGCGGGAGGCGGTCCGCCGAGGCGGCGGCGCGGAGTGTTTCGAGAACGCTCTCCTGCCCCAGCAGAGTGCTCACGCGACCGACCCTTCCATGGCGCAGAGATCCAGTATGAGTTCCTCCAGAACTTCCCGGGGGCCGGTCAGCGTGCCTGTTTTCGCCTCCCGGTCCGCCCGGCGCAGACGGGAGACCATGCGGCGCAGGTCCTCCAGACGATAATCGGTCGCCGCCTCGAACCGCTTGAACGACGCATAGGGGTGAATCCCCGTGACATCGTCCGCGCCCTTGCCGAACTCTCCGGTCTCGAAGGTGGACGCGATGCGCGACCGGAACCCGGCGGGGTCGCGAAACGCGGGTCGGCCGGCACGCTCCCACAGAAGGCGCGCCTGCAGGAGATGGCGACCCTGCCGGACGAGCAGCGTGAGAAGCACCAACGGGTAGACGCCGGACGCCAGCAGGTCGGCGAGCAGTTCCATGGCGCGGGCGGAGTTTCCGCTCATGACGGCCCCGGTGATGTCCCAGACCGCATCTTCGCGCGTCTTGCCCACCAGCGACTCCAGGTGGACCGCGTCGATGGTGTCTTCCTTCCAGCGGAAGAGCACCGCCTTCTCCAGTTCCTCGGAGAGCGTTTCCATGTCCGGCCCGACGCGCTCCAGAAGAAGCGAAGCGCCCGCGCGGGTGAGTTTCTTCCCTTCGCGGGACGCGCGCGAACGAAGCCACTCGACAATGACATCCGGCTTCTGCGTGTTCAGTTCCAGCACGCTCCCGATCCGCGCCAGTCCCTTGAAACCCTTGCCGCGCTTGTCCACCTTGGCGGGATCCCCGGGCGCTCCGCCCGGCGCACTGAAGACGACGGCATTCCCGGCGGCCAGTCCCGTTTCAATCCCCGCGATCAGCGTGTCGGCCGCGCTCCCGGAGAGCAGGTGGGCGAAGTTGCGCACCACGGTGACCTGCGCGGACGCGAAGAGCGACATCTCCGTGAGCGGTTCCACAACATGGGCCGCGTCCTTTCCCTGCGCATCCACCCGCACCGTCTCCGCACTCAGAGCGGTGGTGAGCGCGTCGGTGAGGGCTTCGGTCGCGGTCCGCACAAGATACGACTCCGCGCCGAAGACAAGGTAGGTCGGCCGGGGGTTGCCTTCGCGGATTCCCGCCAGTTCGGACTTCAGTTCTCCGGCGCCGTCGATCGACACGATGCCTCCTCTCCCGCGTACTTCCGCGCCACATACTCCTCTACGATTCGCAGGAAGTCGTCCGCGATTCCTTCGCCCTGAAGCGTCGGGCCGGGGCGGCCGTCGATGAACACGGGCGCCTTCGGGTCTTCGCCGGTGCCGGGAAGCGAAATCCCGACATGCGCGTGCTTCGATTCTCCCGGGCCGTTCACGACGCACCCCATGACCGCCACGCGAAGATCCGCCGCGCCGGGATAGCACTCGCTCCATTCGCGCATGCGTTCCGTGAGGCGCTCCTCCACGCGGGCGGCGAGTTCCTGAAAGAGCGTGCTGGTCGTCCGGCCGCACCCCGGGCAGGCGGTGACGCGGGGCGTGAACCGGCGCAGGCCCAGCGCCTGAAGAACATGGCGACAGAGGCGCACTTCCTCTGCGCGATCCCCTCCGGGCGCGGGTGTCAGGCTGGCGCGGAGAGTGTCGCCGATTCCCTCCTGCAGGAGAATCGCCAGCGCGGAAACCGTGGCGGCCGACGCGGCGGCGCCCGGTCCCGCCTCGGTAAGCCCCAGATGAAGGGGAAGGTCGGTCGCGCGCGCCAGTCCGCGCGTGACGGCCACCAGTTCCTGCACGCCGGACATCTTCGCGGAGAGAACGATCCGGTCGTGGGGAAGGCCCAGCGATTCCGCCGCGCTCGCGGAACGCACGGCGCTTTCGATCATCGCCCGGGTGGTGACGGCAGACGCGGGCTCCGGCTTTGCGGCGCGAGCGTTCTTGTCCATGAGGTGCGCCAGAAGTTCCCCGTCCAGCGAACCCCCGTTCACACCGATCCGCACCGGCTTCCCGTGTTCGACCGCAACACGGATCATGGCGGAGAAGTTTTCGTCGCGGCGATCCCCCACCCCGACATTCCCCGGATTGATACGGTATTTCGCAAGCACCGCCGCGCACTTCGGAAACTCGGTGAGAAGCACATGGCCGTTGAAGTGAAAGTCTCCAACCAAAGGCGCGCGGACCCCCCGGTTCGCGAGCCGCGCCGCAATCTCCCCGACCGCCCGGGCCGCCGCCCGCGTGTTGACCGTGATGCGCACGATCTCCGACCCCGCGTCCACCAGCGCGGCAATCTGGTCGGCGGTCGCCTCCGCGTCGGCGGTGTCCGTGTTCGTCATCGACTGGATGACAATCGGGTGCGCCGATCCCACACGCACGCCGCCAATGCGAACGGTCGGCGTCGGGCGGCGGGTGGCGGGGGCCACGGCTTTTCTCCCGGGAAGTGGCGGTGCGCGTCGGGGCGGGAAGACCCGCGCAGTGTACAACGGGCGCGGCGGCCGGGCTATCCCCGGCGTACGCGGAGCTTCTGGCCCACAAGGATGCGGTCGCCGGAGAGCCGGTTCGCGGAGCGGAGCGCGGGGACGGTCATACCGTACTGCCGGGCGATTTCGGAGAGGGTGTCACCCCGGTGGACTTCATGGACCGCCCAGCCGCGTCGCGGCATCTCCACTTCCTCGCAATACCGCACAATCCCGTCGGCCAGCGCCCGTGCGTACTTCTCCCGATTCCGCGAAGACCGGAAGAAGCGTTCGTCGTGGCGGTTGGTGAGGAATCCGGCTTCCACAAGCACCGCTGGCACAAAGAGCTGCTTCAAGACGGCAAAGCCCGCCTGCTTCACGGCGCGAGTGGGAACACGGCTTCTCTGGTCCACGGAATCGGTCAGTATGGTCGCCAGCCGCTGGCTGCGGTCCACGGTGTCGTTCTGGCGCACATCCACGAGAATCCGCGTCAGGTCATCCGCCCGGGCGGGATCTCCCGGCGGCAGCCCGCCCACGAGGTCGGCGGAGTTCTCCACGGCCTCCAGTTCGCGGACGGCGTGCGTCGTCGCGCCCCTCATCGAAACGAAGTAGACCTCTGTCCCGCGCGCGGACCGGACCTGGGCCGCATTGAAGTGAATGCTGACGAAGAGGTCGGCCGCCGCATCCCGCGCGATGTCGCCGCGATTGGCAAGCGGCACGAAGTAGTCGCCGGTTCGCGTGAGCTTTGCGCGATACCCGGTGCGACCGTTGATCTCCGCCTGCAACTGCCGCGAAAGATCCAGCGCCAGCGTCTTTTCCTTCAGCCCGTCCGGGTTGTGCCTCCCGGGATCTTCCCCGCCGTGCCCGGGGTCGATCATCACGAGAAACCCGCCCGGGCCGTCGGCCGGTGGCGGACGCGGCGCCGGAACTTCCGCGCGGGGCGGGGCGGGTGGGGCGGCGCGCGTCACATCAATGACAATGCGATCCGGCTTGGAGTCGATCTTCGCCAGCGAAAAAACCCGGCAGGGGGACGGCTGTTCCAGGTCCACCACAACCTGCGCGGCGCCGCTTCGGGAGAGCGCGTTGAACCGAAGGCGCTTCACCAGGCCGTCGTTGACAGTGACGGCGTCCCGGGGAAACCGGAAGCGTGCCCGGGCAATATCCACCGCGAAGCGATCCGGGCCGGTCAGCGAACGATGCGTAAAGCGGGAGGGTCCGGCCAGATCGATCACGATGCGCGTATGGTCCGGCGCGGACCAGTGACGCACGGCCAGTACGCCCACCGCGGCACGCACGGGAGGTGGGGACGCAAGAAGCGCCACCGTCAGAAGAAGAAGTGGTGTCCGGCGTGGAATCATGGGCGGTCCCGAAGCAAGTGCGATGGGCGACAATACCACGCACGCCGCACAACCGGAATCAGCGAGTCCCGGGCCGTCAGCTCGACGCGCCCCCGAGCGATTCAAGACGCGTGCAGACCCGCTCCCACTCCTGAACGCGCCGCTCCAGGCGGGCCGCGACCTCTCGCTCTTCGGCACTGAGCCGGTGGAGTCGCTCCCAGTCGCCCGCCGGGTCTTCGGCCAGTTGCTCGTGGAGTTCGCCGGAGCGCGCCTCCAGCGCCTCGATGTTCCGCTCCAGCGCACCCTTCCTGTTGCGGAGTTTCTGCAGCTCGCTCCGCCGGCTGCGGGAAGCCTCCCGCGTCTGCGCACCCTTCGGCGGCGCGGCTTCTTCCGCCGGGGGGGGTGCTGTGGCCGATGCGGCCGCCTTCGCTCTCTCGGTCCATCGCGCACGGGCTCGCGAATAACATCCTTCGTGAAGCGCGGCCTTCCCGTCATCCACGAGAAGCGTCCGTGTCGTCACCGCGTCCAGGAAGTCCCGGTCGTGCGACACCACCAGCAGCGTGCCCTCGTACTCGGCCAGCGCGCGCTCCAGCACTTCCTGCGCGGGGATGTCCAGGTGGTTGGTCGGTTCGTCGAGAAGGAGGAGGTTGCACGGCACCAGCGAAAGCTTCAGCATGGCCAACCGGCACCGTTCCCCGCCGGAGAGTCCGCCCGCGGCGCGGTGGGCGTCGTCCCCGAGGAAGCGATACCGCCCCAGTGCGTTCCGCGCCTCCTCCGGCTTGAAGTCCGGCCGCACGGACTGGACCTCCTCGATGAGGGTTCGTTCATCGCGGATGCCTTCGAGCTTCTGATCCAGATACCCCGGACTCACGCGGTATCCGAGCTCGGCCAGGCCCGCAAGTGGACGAGCCTTGCCCAGAAGCACCTTCGCAAGGGTGGTCTTCCCCGCGCCGTTCGGCCCGACAATCCCGACTCGATCCCCCCGGTGCAGGGTCCAGTCCAGCCCCTCGATGAGCGGAGGCTGCCCGGCGTGCCCGACCGAGAGTCCCTTCGCCACAAAGGACTCGCGGCCGCCGGGGTGTTCCGCCGACGCAAAGCCGAACCCCAGGTTCCCGGCCGCCTCCCAGACATCTTCGGGGCGGGCCAGCTTGTCGATCTTCTCCAGCATCTTCCGGCGGGCCTGCGCCTGCTTGGTCTTCTGCCCGGCGATGTTCCGCCGTACGAAATCCTCCGTGGCGCGAACGCGTTCATTCTGCGCCACAAACTCCTTGAACGCGCGATCCAGCCGCGCCCTGCGGATCTTCCGATAATGATCATAGCCCCCGGGGTAACGCGCCGCGCCCCGATGCTCCACCTCCAGAATCGTGGTACAGGTGGCGCGAAGAAACGCGCGGTCATGCGAGACGAGAAGGAACGCGCCCGAGTACTCCGCAAGGCGGCGCTCCAGTCGTTCCGTCTGTGTCAGGTCGAGATGGTTTGTGGGTTCGTCCAGAAGGAGAAGTTCCGGGTTGCGCAACAGAACGCGCGCCAACTCGAAACGGGACCGTTCGCCGCCGGAGAGCGAACCGGCGCTCCGCGAGAGGTCTTCGGCCGTAAGGCCCACTTCCGCCGCGAGCGCTTCCGCGCGCGCTTCGAGCCCGTAGCCACCCAGCTCCTCAAAGCGGTACTGCGCCTCCCCGAATGCGTCCAGCGTCCCGGGGGAGTCGTCGCCGCCCTCCATGCGGAGTTGGACGGCGTCCAGCTTCGCGCGGGCCTCCAGAACCTCCGCAAAGGTCGCCAGAAGAAGGTCGTGGACGGACACATCGTCCGGGAACTCCTGAGACTGCCGAAGGTAGCCCACTTCCGTGCCGCGACGCACTGTGCGCACGCCGGTGTCGACGGGGAGCCTCCCGGCGAGGATCCGCAGGAGCGTGGACTTGCCGTGCCCGTTGGGGCCGACGACGCCCGTGTGCTCCCCCGGGTGGATCGCCAGCGTGAGATTCCGGAAGATGTCCTCGGCCGCGTAGCCGAAGGTGACGCCGGAGAGTGAGAGAAGCATGGCGGCCTCGGGAGACGGGCCTCAGCCGACGCGTGGGCCCCCGTCGAGAATGTATCGGCGCGGGTTGGTGTGCCGTCCGTTCACCTGGATTTCATAGTGGCAATGCGGCGAGGTCGAGCGGCCTGTGCTGCCCACTTCCGCGATGATGTCCCCACGGCGAACACGCTGGCCGACCTTGACGAGAAGCTTGCTGTTGTGCCCGTAGCGCGTCTTGATGCCGTTCCCGTGGTTGATCTCCACCAGAAGCCCCAGTGTCGAGTGGCGACTGGCACGCGACACGCGGCCATCCGCCGTGGCGTACACCGGCGTACCGGTCCACGCGCTCAGGTCCACACCCCGGTGCATGCTGCGCCGGCCGGTGAAGGGATCTTCGCGCATTCCGTAGCGGCTGGAGAACCACCCCCGGCGCACCGGCGAAATGGAGGGCGTGCTGGAGAGTTCGTCTTCGCGAGTGCGGAGTGCGCCGACCATCTCCCGGAAGTTGGCGGAGCGGAATGTGGCGCGGCGCTCCAGGTCGGCGAGGCGGTGGAGCGTCTCGCGAGCCATGACGAGGCCCGGTTCGCCGGAGTTCAGGTCACGCGACCCGGACAGGGCCAGAGGGCCCCCAACGCCGAGGCGGCGGACATCATCCGGGATCTGATCGAGGTTGGCGAGATTGCGGAACTCCCGCTCGATATCCGCGGCCTCTTCCATGCGGACCTCGAAGCTGCGGACCGTCTCCTGAACATCCATCAGCCGGGCGGTGAGACGGCTGTTTTCCGACTCCAGTTGGATGAGGTGGCTCTCCTCCACGGCGCCGCTCGTCCAGCCGAGAAACGCGGCGGTCCCGCCGCCCAGACCCGCGATGAGAAGCACGAGGACCATGGGGATGACGGCGGCCGGGAGGTTGAAGTGGCGGATGCCGCCCTCCGGGCCGTCGAGAACCATGACGGTGTAGCGCTTGCGAATCCAGCGCAGGAGGCCGGTCCTGGGTTGGTCGAGCAAGGTCTCCCCCCGGTGAAACGCCTGTAGGCGGTTCTGTGACCCTTGGCACTCAGCCCGGGGGACGCTACCGGGGGAGCCGTTGGGTGTCAAGGGGGGGGGGGGGGGGGGGGTTCGCGCCGGAGTCCGGGCGGACCCGCCCCCCGGGTGAGCGCGTGGCTGAGTGCCAAGGGACCAAGGGCCAAGCGCTCTGATGGCGCGAGCGCCATCAGAAGGCCAGCCTCATGGGCCGGAACCCAACGCTGCTGCCCGTGCCGCCCGGGTAGTCGCTGTACCGGTAGGCGGACCGGCAGCCCTGAGCGCCGCTGCCCCAGCTACCGCCACGG
>JASLLL010000023.1 GCA_030747075.1 Gemmatimonadota bacterium | reverse complement strand
GGGCACGAGGCTTGACCGTGTGCTCGCCGATCTTCTGTCGGCGGAGTACTCCCGGTCCAGACTGGCGCGACTCATCCGGGACGGCCGCATTCTCGTAAACGGTCGGCGCGCCCGGGCCGGAGCGCCGGTCGCCGAGGGTGATTCCGTCACGATCGATCCACCGGAACCGGAAGAGTCCGAGATCACCGCGGAAGACCTTCCCATCGGTGTGGTCTACGAAGATGATCGTCTGGCCGTCGTGAACAAACCGGCGGGCATGGTGACGCATCCTGCGGGGCCGCTGCGCACGGGGACGCTTGTGAACGCGCTCCTCTTCAGGCTGGATGGGCTGTCGGGCATCGGCGGGGTGCTGCGGCCGGGCATCGTCCATCGTCTGGACAAGGGAACCACGGGGCTTCTTGTCGTCGCGAAAGACGACGCCTGCCACCGCCTCCTTTCCGCACAACTGGAGGACCGGACGCTCTCGCGCGTCTACACCGCAGTCGCGTGGGGGCGGGTCGGGCCGGACCGGTTCACGATCGACGCACCGATCGGAAGGCATCGGCGCGATCGCAAGCGCATGGCGGTCGTGGAGGGCGGCCGGGACGCGAGAAGCCACATCGAAGTGGAGGCCGCGGGTTCCGTTGCATCGCTCCTGACCGTTCAACTGGAGACCGGCCGTACGCACCAGATTCGCGTGCATCTGGCGCATCGCGGGCACGCCATGGTCGCGGACTCGGACTATGGCGGCGGGGATCGCTCGGTACGGCGGTTTCAGGGGCCGGACCGGGGGACGGCACGGCGGTATCTCGGGATGATCGAACGGCCGGCGCTCCACGCGGGGCGCATCGGATTCCGACACCCCTTCCGGCGCGAGGCGATGGCTTTCGAGGTGCCGCTCCCGGAAGATCTGGCGGCCTTGGTTCGGGAGGTTCGGAGGAGGGCGGGAGAATGACGCCGCGTGGGGCTTGCGCCCCGGGGAGGCTTCCGGCAGAGTCCCGTTCGGAGGCGACGCAGGAGGAGTGCGTGGACAATCCTGGAGACGAGATCCGTCTGGTCGTGCCGAGCCGCATCGCATCGGTGGCGATGGTGAACGCCGTGGCGGAAGAGGTCGCCGAGACGGCGGGGCTTGTGGGCGAAGACGCGCACCGGTTTGCCATCGCGGTCGTGGAGGCCGCGACCAATGCCATCCGGCACGGGAACCGCGGTGACGAAGGCGCACCCGCGGAGGTCGTGTTCATGCAGGACGAGTCCCGGATCACCGTGCTTGTGCGCGACCGTTCCGACTGCGAGTTTCGTCCCGATCCCTCCCACGCGCGGACATGTGGCCGCGAGAAGTTCGCGGAACACGGACGCGGTCTCTATATCCTGAACGAGTGCATGGACGAGGTGTCGTTTTCCTTCCGCGAAGGGCGCGGCAATGAGTGCCGTCTGGTGTGGAAGCTCCGTGTGACGGATCGCGGCGGTTCGCTGTGAAGGGGCGCGTGATGGCGTTCGACTTCGGGGACCGGCGGATTGGCGTGGCCGTGTCGGACCCGTTGCGCATCGCGGCGGAGGCACTCCCCACGATCCTTCGCCCCGGGAACACGATCCCCTGGAAGGAAGTCGTGCGAACGATTCGTCGCGCGGAGACGGTGCAACTGGTGGTCGGGGATCCGCTCCAGATGGACGGCACACCAGGGGAGAGGTCTTCGATCTGCAGGGAGTTCGCCGAAGAGCTGGGCCGGAGAACGAGTCTCCCGGTCGACCTGCAGGACGAACGGCTCTCGTCGGTGGAGGCGGAACGGACGCTTTCGGTCGACCCCGGCTCCCGCGGGAAGCGCCAGGACAAAGCCGATGTGGACCGTGTCGCCGCCATCCTCATTCTGCGCGGCTGGCTCGACCGGGCCGACACGGACGCCTCTTCGTGATGCGCCTCGTTCGGCAGGCTCTTCTCACCGTCGGCGCGGTGGTATTGCTCGCGCTGTCTATGGCGCTGGGAATGCTGCGTTCAACGCTCCACGAACGCCCCGCAGCGAGTGCGCCCGGCGTCCCGATGGAGGTCCGGGTTCCCGACGGGCTGGGATTTGCGACAGTCGCGGGCCTCCTGGAGGAGCGCGGTCTCATCGTCTCCGGGCAGCGGGTTACGCTCCTCGCGAGAGTGCTGAGAGCGGATCGGGGCGTTCCCGCAGGCACTTTCGCCATCCCGCAGGGGGCCACGGCCGGACAGGTGCTCCGCGTGCTCCTTCGGGGCGAAGTCGTCCTTCGGCGATTCCGGGTTCTCGAAGGGTGGCGACTGGGGCGAATCGCGGATGAAGTGGAGCAGCAGTTCGATGTGCCGAAAGAGGAGTTTATGATTGCGGCGGCGGATTCCATGCGTCGGGCTTCGGCGGGCTGCACCGCAGAGACGCTGGAGGGCTACCTGTTCCCGGACACCTACCGCCTTCCGGATGGAATGTCCGCCGGGGAGATCGTGGACGCGCTGGTTGCGCGCCTGGACGAAGTGACCGCCGCGTTGCCTCCACCTTCAGACGGTGCGCTTCCAGACCTCTCACGGCACGAGGTGCTGACGCTCGCGTCCATTGTGGAGGCGGAGACGCGCATGGCGGACGAACGGCCGCATGTGGCGGCGGTGTACCTGAACCGCTTGCGGCAGGGGTGGAAGCTGGAGGCGGATCCGACCGTGCGGTACGGAATCGGGAGGTTCCGCGGTCGCCTCTACTACAAGCACCTCAAGATCGAGTCTCCCTACAACACCTACCGCAATCACGGCCTTCCGCCCGGCCCGATCGGCGCTCCGGGGAGAGCCTCCATCGATGCGGTCCTGCACCCGCTCACCCCGTGCGAGGACATGTTCTTCGTGGCGGATGGAAGTGGCGGCCACACATTTTCAGTGACGCGGGAAGAGCATGAACGCGCAGCGAATCGCGCGCGCACTTCCCGGCGCAGTTGACCTGACGGAAGAGCGTTCCTATGCTCCGGGCCGTTCTCCCTTTCTCGAAAGGCAGTTCCGTGACTGCATGCCCTGCCGGACTGGACGCTGTTCGCGCGGATCTGCGCGCCCGGCGGCGCGTTGTGGTCGCCTTCTCCGGCGGTGTGGATTCCACGCTCGTGCTGCGCGTGGCCGTGGAGGAACTGGGTGACGGAGCGCTGGCAGTGACCGGAAAGTCGGCATCTGTGGCGGCCTGGGAGCTGGACGAAGCGAAGGCGCTGGCGCACGGGATCGGGGCGCGCCACCGGATCGTATCGACGGCGGAAGTGGACGATCCCGACTACGCGGCCAATGCCGGTGACCGGTGCTACCACTGCAAGTCGGAACTCTTCACGCGGCTTCACGCAGTGGCGCGGGAGGAAGGGATCCCCTGGGTCGTGGACGGGACCAATGCCGACGATTGTCGTGGGCATCGGCCCGGGCTTGTCGCCGCGCGGGAGAAGAGCGTGGTGAGTCCGTTGGCGGCGGCAGGCGCGACGAAGGAGGATGTCCGGGCGTGGTCGCGGGAGATGGGGCTTCCGACTGCGGAGAAACCGGCGATGGCGTGTCTTGCGTCTCGCTTTCCGGAGGGCATTCGCGTGACGCTGGATGCGTTGCGACAGGTGGAAGCGGCTGAGGGTGCGCTGCGCGCCATGGGGTTTGCGGGCTTTCGCGTGCGGCACCACGGCGATGTTGCGCGTGTGGAGGTGGCTTCGGCGGATCTGGAGCGCTTCCTGGATGCCGAAGTTCGGCGAGAGGCCACCGAGGGAGTTCGGCGGGCCGGGTATCGGTTCGTCGCGCTCGATCTGGAGGGGTATCGCGCCGGGAGCCTTCAGGAGCCGAAGGTGGCCGGGAGGCGCGCGTCTCCCCCCGGGGGTGGCGTTGACGGCGGAGAAACAGGCTGATACGGTCCGCTGCGCTTGCGGCGGATGTCTGCACAGGAGGGGATCATGGCGGCGAAGGCTGCGCGGGACAAGGCTCGGACGACGCCTGCGGGAAGCGCGGGTCGCGTGCGCTGGGAGCGGCGCAATGTCGGGATCTTCCTTGGGGGGCTGGGCGCGATTGCGATCGGCTATCTGTTGCTTTCCGGCGGGAGCATCACGATGGCCCCGATTCTTCTGGTGCTGGGCTACTGCGTACTGATTCCGCTGGCGTTCATTCTGTAGCCGACCTTCCTCACGGGCTGCCCCAGAGCGGCCTTGACCGGGGCAGAGGGACCAGGGCGAATAGCTCAGCTGGTTTAGAGCACCTGCTTTACACGCAGGGGGTCGGGGGTTCAAGTCCCTCTTCGCCCACCACCCTTCCGCGATCTCATCGACCTCTGCAGGCCCGGCCCCATGTCGGGCGCAGGACGGGCAGATCCCCGCCGGGAGCCGCGAACTTCACCCTGGAGGCGGTGAGGTCTGATCGGCAATCTTCACCAAAACTCCCAGCCAGAACCGCATAACTCACTGAAAGCCGTTTGACCTGGGGAGCTGCCAGCTGATATCATTCCCCCCATGTTGCGAGTTGAGAGGGGCTGAATCCGCATTGAGCGCGGGTTCATGGTCAAGCTCCGGGGATCCGTGCCGATGCTCCCTTGAGGAAGTTCGGTTTGACGGGTTCAGGTTCTCAGTGGTAAAGTTTCAGTCTTGAATGGCCAGGGAAGGGGGTGCAGCTCACCGATTGTTCATCTTCTGCGCGGACGCTGGTGGTCCCTGATTGGGAGTCAGTAGTCCGAGGTTTCACTTCATCAAGTTCTGGTGCTTCGGAGGTAATCGAAATGCGGAAGACCCTGGTCTTCACAATCCTTGCTCTTCTCGTCTGCAGCTCCGCCTCTTTTGCGGGCGTTCCTGATCCGACGCAGTCCAGCTGTGTCGTCACCGGTGCTCTCACCGGCTCCGCCGGTACCCAGTTCCGGTTCAACGCGACCGGAACTGCTGATGTTCTCGTCGCCACGGTCACGCTTCTTGATGCCTTTGGCGTTCCGGTGGCCGGTTGTTCGACCAGCGCCACCGTCACGGGTGCCGGCCTTTGCGCCTGCCCGGGCGGAGAGACCACTACCGGGATCACGGATGCTTCTGGCGTCGTGAGTCTCTCTTTCACGGTGCTTGGCGGATACGGTGGCGACCTTCAGGTTGCCGTCACTTCCCATTGCGTGGGCGACATTCTGATCTGCACCAATGGCCCGCACTTCTACACGAGCCCGGACCTCGACGGCTCCTGCGATTCCGGTAACTCCACCGGTATCGTCGATCTCGGTCTCTGGGCCGGGACGCTGCCGCCGAGCTATGGTCTGTTTGGCGACTACAACTGCGACGGCTCGGTCGGCGTGGTCGACCTCGGCTTCTGGGCCGGTGGTCTCGGAAACGGCTGTCCGTAAAACCTGCAGTGACCCGGAGGCTTCGGTTTCCGGAAAGGGCGCCCCTCACCGGGCGCCCTTTTTTGTGTCGATTGACGCTTGTCCGCAGGCTTCCTATACTTCCCCGGTCGTGAGCCCCTCCACCCGATTCACCCCGGTTGAACCGAATGATCTCTTCCATCCGATTCGCTTCTCAGGGAATGTCTGCCGGTCTCGCCGTGGCAGGCTGGATCCTCGGGTTCGCGTCGCTGGCTCATGCCGCTCCCGCAGGTGTGCGCGTTCTGGCATCCGATGATGCTCATGTCGTGCTGGAGATCACGCCGGGGGAAGCCCGGCTGGATGTGGTCCCGTCCGACTCACGAGATTTCGTGCGGCTGTTTCTGGACGGATACGGGCACACGGATGCAATCGGAGAGCCCGAGATCCCCATTCGTGCTTTCCCGGTGGGCCTCCCCCCGGGCAACCGCGCGCGGCTGATCGTCCGTTCCGAAGAGTGGGGATCGGTGCAGCAGGGTGCCGTCACGCCGGTGCCGGTCCGAGAGGCAGTGCATGAACCTTTCGGTGTGGACTTTGTCCGGGAACTCCCCCCCGTGGAAGGCGAAGTCTATCATCGCCGCGGGGCATCTCCGGACCCGGCCTTCTCCCTCTCTACCCCTGCGGGGCTGCGTCATCACCGATTGGTGTCCGTCGTGGTGCGTGCGGTCCGCGCGGATGTCTTCCGGCGGTCATACCGGGTGCTTCGCCGGGCAGTGGTGGAGGTTCGCTTTGAGCCCGAACCCGGTCGAGGCGGTCCCCGTCGAGGGCCTCCCGCGAGGCCCGAACTGCTGGCAGAGAGGACGCTGCGCGGAACGGTTCTGAATGCCGACCGCGCCGTTGCGTGGAGTACCCGCGGGCCGGGCGACGCGCTCATGGTGGGCGACTCACCCTGGGGCGCAGGGGATCAGTGGAGAATCCGTATTGCCGAGACCGGACTGACGGAATTGTCGTATGCCGCCCTGGCTGCGGCAGGGTTCCCGGCCGGGGTTTCCGTGGAGGAACCCGTCCTTTATCAGAGAGACTTCGATCTGGATTCCGTGGACGACGCCGGGGTGGGGGCAGCGGACCTGTTTCAGCGGATTGCGGTGCCCGGGGAAGTGCTGGACCGAAACGGCAACGGCGTGTTCGACACCGGCGACGCCTTCCGGTTTTACGGCCGGTCCTTTCGGGATCAGTGGATGACTTCCGGCTGGGAGCACGAAGATCTTTTTGACACGGACAACTTCTACTGGGTGGCCGTCGATTCGTCGGTTGCTTCCAGGATGCGGATTGTGCGACCGACGGGGAGCTTGTCGGGAGGGAGCGCGGACACGCTGGCGCATACGCTCTCCACAGTTCATGTAGAGCGAGACATCCGCTACTATCTGCGCCCCCCGGACTTCGGACCCGGGCAGGGGGGCTTCGAGTCCGAGTTCTACTACTGGAATGACCACAAGACCAGCATCTCTCTGGAAGAGGGGGCCCCCGGCCTCATTATCGAGCAGGACTTCACCGCTCCGGATCCCGTGCCCGGAGGAGTGGCGACGCTGACGGCTCGCGTGGTCTCGGGCGGGTACCCCATCGATGACGGGTTTACCAACTCCATCCGGTTCGAGATCAACGGGACCACCGTGGGATCCAGGCTCTTTTACAACTGGAGTCTGTACCCGAGCGGAAGCGGCTTCATCGGCGTGCCCGACAGCATGCTCTCCACGCATCCCATTCCGGCAGGGAGTCTCGCGGGTGACGGGACGGATCGCTTCCTTCTGGAGGGCATCACCTATTCGGGCGACGACACCTCCACCCGGTACAGCCAGTCGCGGTTCTTCTTTGACTGGTTCGAGATTACCTGGGAGCGGAGCCTCCTCGCGAGGAATGGCCACCTGGCCGTGGACACGGGCAGTGGCCCTTCGTCCAATGTGTATGCAGGAGTGTCTGATTTTGGAGGATCGGATCTGTCCCTCTACGATATCACGGATCCATCGGACCCCGCTCGAGTAGGGGTGGATGAGGCCGTCCAGATTGTGAGCGAAGGCGGTGGACGCTACGGACTTCACTTCGACCACGACAACGCGACCGGGTTGGCCGTCTACCTGGCGGTTCGCGAGTCGCTTGTTTCGGAAGTCGCACCGGCGGAGGTGGAGCGCGTTCCTCCGACCGGCATTCTGGCGGCCGGCGCGGGCGCCGGGTATGTCGTCGTGGCCCACGAGGATTTCCTGACCGAAGCCAGCGAACTGGCAGGGCTTCGCGCCGCGCAGTACGGCTCGGTCTTGGCCCCGGTCTCCGAAGTTTACGACCTGTTCTCAAACGGCCATCGTACGCCGGAAGCCATCAAGTCGTATGCGGCGTATGCCTTCCATCGGTGGGGCTCGCCCCTAGCGTTCCTTTGCCTCTTCGGCGACGCCAGCGAGGATCATCGCGCGGTGGGAGGGCGGTCGGATCCGGACTTCATCCCCAGCCACAGCCTCTGGGCGCAGTATGAAGGGGCGCCGGAAGAGTCCGATCAGTACTACGCGGAACTTACCCGAACCGCTCCCGGCGCGGCGTTCGATGATCTCCCGGACATCTTTGTGGGAAGGCTTGCGGTAGGAACGGCGGATGAAGCCGCCTGGAATGTAGAACGCATCGCGGCCTACGAGGCCCTGGACTCGGCGGGAGACTGGACGGAGCGAGGCGTCTTTCTGGCAGACGACCAGTTCAGCGGGAGCCTGGGCGGAGGCGCCTCGGGGTATGTCTTCCGAACATCGGAATCCGGATTCCGGGAGACCTCGGAGGAACTGGCCGTGGCGCTGGAGACGCACCCGTTCAGCCCGATGTTCTCCGAACGCGTGTATGTGGGGGAATGGACGCATCCCTGTGCGGACGACTGCTACAAGGAATACTCTCAGGAGTGCGAGAGCGAGGGCGATGACTGTGGCATCTGGTACGACTGCCGGAACTCCGAAGATCCCAACGGCGAATACTATTGCATGCGGACGGAGACCCGGCAGGCCGTGCATCCGGACCTGCGGTCCAAGCTCAACCGGGGCGCTCTCTTCTGGAACTATCAGGGCCACGCCAACAAGTACTGGCTGGCCCATGAAGAGGTGTTCAAGGACTTCCCGATCGGGGGGATCCACGATGTGGAGAGTCTCTCCAACGAGGGGATGCCGTTTGTCTTCTTCGGCTTTGCCTGCCACCTCGCGGAGTTTGACCGGTCGGACGAAGGGGACTTTGGGGACTGCGTCGCGGAGAAGCTCATGAATGTGCGGCCGCTCAGCGCCGCGGCGCCGGGCGGGGCCATCGGCGTTTTCGCCAGTTCCGGCTATGAATTCCTCGGGCCGAATCTCGTGTTCAATGAAGATCTGTTCACCGCGTTTTTCCATCCCGGCTCCACGGGTGTGGGAGGGGATCTCCCTGATGTCGGCCAGACGGGCGTTTTCGCCTGGACTCTGGGAGAGGCTGCCACTCGAGCCCGCCTGCTTTTCCAGATGAGGTATGCGTCGCCGGGGCAGACCCGGCAGGCCGCGCAGCGGTTTGTCCTTCTGGGGGACCCGGCGGTGACTCCGCGGGTCGGGGAGCCGGAGTACACAGTCACCGTCAACGGGAATGCGGTGAGCGATGGGTCGTACCTGGATGTCACCGAGCAGGGGCAGACGATTGCGATCCGTGTGGAAGTGACCGACGCGCACGGGATTCGCGACTTCCGTATTGTGGACACGATTCTAGGTGCGGTCCCGGAATCGGAGTTTGAGGTGACACCTTCGGACACCACCGCCGGGGGGGTTGCCCGGTCGATCACGGTGGATTACGAGATGGTGCCCCGCCCGGAGGACTACGATGTCCTTCTCCAGGCGGACAACGGCACCGGATGGAGTTCCAGCTTCACATTGAGCATTCGCCTGGAAGTGGCTGTGGAGGATCTTGTCGTTTACCCCAATCCCTTCAGTCAGGAAGCGAGCCTCTACTACCGACTGGCCGCAGGCGCGGATGACGTTCGTGTGCGAGTGTATACGCTTGCCGGACGAGAAGTCTGGGAGTCGGACTCCGCTCCGGCAGCCGCGGACATGAATCATGTCGTCTGGAACGGTAGAGACTCAAACGGCACTCCCGTGGCAAACGGCACATATATCGTTCATGTCAAGGCGCGCGGAGTCGGCGGAGATTCGAAGGCAGTCGCCCGCGCGGTCAAGATCCGATAGTCCATTCGCCTCGTCTGAGGGTAGACTCCCGACCATGAGTCGGAAACCCCGCCCAACCCCGCTCTTCGCCGAGCTCTCTTCGCTTGTCACGGAGGGTGCGCTGCCGGAGTCGTCCCAGATCGACCTGGCCGAGACTCCCGAAGTGCTTCGCGTGATCCACGCGGAGGATCGCCGCGTCCCGGCAGCCGTGGAGGCGTGTCTGTCCGAGATCGCCCAGGTGGTGGACGCGGTGGTGACCTCGTTCGACCGTGGGGGCAGGCTCCTGTATGTCGGCGCGGGGACTTCCGGGCGTCTCGGGATTCTCGATGCGGCCGAGTGCCCGCCCACCTTCGGCACGGACCCGCGCGAGGTGGTGGGGGTCATCGCGGGGGGAGCGGAGAGCGTCTTCCGCGCGCAGGAAGGTGCCGAAGATGACGCGGCAGCCGGGGGAGCATCCATGGACGAGCACTCCGTGGAGGCGCGGGACACGGTCGTCGGGATTGCAGCCAGCCGTCGGACACCGTTCGTGCTGGGGGCTCTGTCCCGCGCGCGCGAACTCGGGGCCGGGACGGCGCTTGTCACCTGCAATCCCGGGGGAGACGCACAGGACGCGGCGGATGTGCTCATCGCGCCTGTCGTCGGGCCGGAGGTGATCTCGGGATCGACCCGCATGAAGGCAGGAACCGCAACGAAGCTCGTGCTCAACATGATCACCACCGCAGCCATGATCCGCCGCGGGAAGACGCTTGGGAATCTCATGGTGGACCTTCGACCCGGGAGCGAGAAACTCATCGAGCGAAGCCGGAGAATCGTGATGGAGGTGGCGGGGGTGGGCTACGAGGAGGCTGCGGGTCTTCTCCAGGACGCGGAGGGGAGCGTCAAGGTGGCCATCGTGATGGGCGTCGCGTCCGTGGGGTTGGCAGAGGCGAAAGAACGCCTGGCGCGCGCGGGAGGGTTTGTGCGCAGAGCCATGGAGGCGTGACATGGGCCTGGCCGTCATCGACTGGGTCATCATCGGCGTGTACGCGCTCGGGATGGTCGCCGTGGGCGTGGCGTTTGCCGGACGGGCTTCGCGAGGCATCGACGAGTTCTTCCTCACCGGGCGGTCCCTCCCGTGGTGGATCGCGGGCACTTCCATGGTCGCGACCACCTTCGCAGCGGATACCCCGCTGGTCGTCACCAGTTATGTGCGTTCTTCGGGGATCGCGTCGAACTGGATCTGGTTCAACTTCGCGATCAGCCACCTCCTGACGACCTTCTTCCTGGCGGGACTGTGGCGCCGCGCGAAGATCTCCACGGATGTGGAGTTCATCTCGCTGCGCTATTCGGGGCGGGGCGCGGAGATTCTCCGGACCTTCAAGGGAGTGTTCTTCGCATTCGTTACGAACTCGGTGGTTCTGGGGTGGGTCATCCTGGCGATGTCCACGATCATCGTGGAAGTGTTCGGTCTGCCGGAGACGGTGCGTGTGTTTGGAATGGTCGTGTCGTCCAAGGGGCTGGCCATCGGTGTCGGGCTTTCCATCGCGGTTCTCTACGCAAGCCTCTCGGGGCTGTGGGGAGTGGTGGTGACGGACATCGTGCAGTTCACGACGGCCATGATCGGGTCCATCGTTCTGGTCACCGCCGCCGTTCGCGCCAACGGAGGTCTGGCCGCGCTCGGGCCGCGTCTGCGGGAAGTGACGGCCGCCAACGGTCGTCCGGCGGCCGAGATGTTCCCGCTTCGGACGGGTGCGGTCGATCTCGCGGACCCGGCGATCTCTGCGGCATTTTGGGGGTTTCTCGTCGCGATCGGCGTTCAGTGGTGGTCGTGGAAGTACTCCGACGGTGGTGGCGTTCTCATTCAGCGCATGAGTGCGTGTCGGTCCGAGAGCGATGCCTTGAAGGGGACGCTCTGGTTCACCTTTGCGAACTATGTTCTGCGCCCGTGGCCGTGGTTCCTGGTGGCGCTCCTGTCGCTGATTGTCCTGCCGGACCTGACGGACCACAAGGCCGCCTACCCGATCATGATGCGCACCTATCTCGGGCCGGGTTGGCTGGGCCTGATGATGGCGGCGATGCTCGCGGCGTTCATGTCCACGATCGACACGCACATGAATCTGGCCAGTTCGTACTTCGTGGTGGATCTGTGGGGGAGGTTTCGCAAGGGGGACATGGGTCCGCGTGAAGGCGTGCTGGTGGCGCGGCTTTCGGGCGTCATGTTTCTGGCCATCGGCGGTGCCATCGCCATGTCAAGCGACTCCATCCGGGGCCTCTTCGAGTTCCTGTTGCAACTGGTCGCCGGAGCGGGGGCGGTGTTCCTTCTCCGCTGGTTCTGGTGGCGGATCAATGCGTGGAGCGAACTCTCCGCCATGCTGGCTTCGCTGGTGATTGCGGTGGTGCTGAACGCGTCGAATCGGGGCGAGTGGATTGCGCACGAGTTTTCGTCGCCAGAGGTGTTCGTCATCAATGTCGCGCTGTCCGCCGTGGTCTGGGTGACGGTTGCATGGGTGACGCCGACCGGAGATCGGGAACGGCTGGCCGCATTCGTGACTCGCGTTCGGCCGCCCGGGCTGTGGGGCCCGGTTCGGACCGACGGCGACGGTCGTAATGCCGACGCAGGGACCGGGCGCCGCTTCGCACTTTGGGGGGTGTCGATCGTGGCGCTCTATGGATGTCTCTTCGGACTGGGGTCGCTTCTCCTGTCGGATTTTCGCACGGGCGTGCCGCTGGCGCTGACGGGAGCGGTTGCGCTTGTCATGATGGTGCGCGGAATGCGCGGGCTGGAGGACGCGACATGAACGAACGCGGGGGTTCGCGAAGAGACGGGCACATGACGGTCGTCGGGCTGATGTCCGGTACTTCGGTGGACGGTGTGGATGCGGTGGTGGCGGACTTCACGGCTCGGCCTGACGGGCGACCGGAGATTCGCCAGCGTGCGTTTCTTACCGTGCCTTATCCTGGTCGGCTTCGCGACGAGATCCTGGCGGTCGCATCCGGAGAAGCCCGGTCCGCCCGCGACCTGTGCCACCTGGATCATGCGGTCGGCAAGGCGTTTGCCGAAGCGGCCGTGGCGGTTCTCGCTGAAGCCGGGCTGGCTCCGGGGCAGGTGGATCTGGTGGGATCGCACGGGCAGACGCTTCATCATGAACCCGATGTCGGGGAGACGCTGCAGTTGGGGGAACCGGTGTGGATCGCCGCGGCAGCCCGGGCTCCCGTCGTGTCCGACTTTCGTCGTGCGGACATGGCGCTTGGCGGACAGGGGGCGCCACTGGTTCCGCTTTTCGACGCGCTCTTTCTTCGGCATGAGGACCGTGGGCGCGCGCTCCTGAACCTGGGGGGGATTGCCAATGTCACGGTGCTTCCCGCAGGGCGCGGCATGGAAGGCGTGATTGCGTTCGACACGGGTCCGGGAAACCTGCTGGTGGACGAGTTCGTGCGCCGGGCGACCGGCGGCAAGCTCACGATGGACGAAGGCGGGCGGATGGCCGCGGCGGGAACGGTGGACGAGGAGCTGCTCGCGGGGTTCCTGGAACACCCGTACTTCCTCGAGGCGCCGCCCAAGTCGACGGGGCGGGAAGTGTTCGGTGCCGCGTTTGTGGGGCTGACCCTGGGTGAGTGGGCGCGTCGCGGGGAGTCGATGGAGGATCTCGTGGCGACGCTGACGGCCTTCACGGCGGCCTCCGTGGCGTCGGCTGTGCACCGGTTTGTGCTTCCGGAGGTTCGGGTGGAGGAGATGCTGGTCAGTGGAGGCGGCGTTCACAACGCGACCATGATGGCGTGGATCGCACGGGAGTTGCCGGAGGTTCGCGTGTGTTCTCTGGAGAGCGAGGGCTTTTCATCGGATGCCAAGGAAGCGCTGGCGTTTGCCCTGCTGGCGCGGGAGACGGTGTGCGGGCGGCCGGGCAATGTTCCTGCCGCAACGGGAGCGCGCGGCCCCGCGATCTTGGGCAAGGTCACGCATCCGCCCGAAGGGGCGGAGGGGGGAGGGGAGTTGTGAGACGCTGGAAGTGGGCGTTCGTGGCCGCATGGGCGCTGGTGGTGTCGTGTGTGGGGCCGCCGGCGGGAGTGCGCCGGCCCGCCGATTCGGCGATGGATGTGCCGGTGGGTTCGGACATTCTGATTCGCGTGGCGCTTCACGCGCAGGACTCCGTGCTGGAGATCGGTTCCCGCGCGGGGTTCGTGCTGTCAACGCGGGGGAAGAGTCCGGCTGACACGCTGTTGGTGGGTTTCGCGACGGAGGTCTTTCGCGTGTCCTCGTCCCCGGGGATCGGGATCCTGGTGAACGCCACGGACGGGACGCGTCTTGCGGAGTCGTCCGAGCCGCTGGTGTTGACGGCACCGCCTGGTGGACTCCTGCGCGCGGGAACGCGAACGGTGCGCGGGGAGATCATTCTGACGACGCGTGGAGACACGCTCCTCGCGGTGAACGAGCTTCCGCTGGAGGAGTACCTGCGCGGGGTCGTCCCCCGGGAGATCGGCCCCCGGCGGGAAGAAGAACACGAGGCCGTGGCGGCGCAGGCCGTGGCCGCGCGAACCTATGCCGTCCGGAAGCTCGGCCAGTATCCCTTGATGCCGTTTGATCTCTTTGCCGATGTCCGGGATCAGGTCTACGGCGGTGTCGACGCGGAGGACGAAGTCGCGACGGCCGCGATTCGCGAAACAGCCGGGCTGGTTCTCTGCGGACCGGAGGGACTTCTGGACGCGTACTACTCCTCCACCTGCGGAGGACGCCGCGCCGACATCGAAGCCGTGTGGTCGTGGCGGGAGTCCTCCGCCGCGTTGCGAGGCGGCCCGGACGGAGCGCCCGGCCGGGAGTGGTGCCGCGTGTCGAAGTACTTCGAGTGGACCGAGACCTGGACGGGAGAGCAGCTCTCCGCGCTCGTTCGCCACCATCTGCCCGACCAGCGGGAGCTTCCGGCGGGGAGCGTTACGGGGGAACTGACGGGGCTTCGCGTTGTGCGGAAGGGACCGTCGCGAAGGATGGCAAGCGTCGAGTACCGGACTGCGGATGGCGTGTGGGAGGTCCCGGGCGACCGCAACCGGTGGATTCTGCGCCGCCCGGGCGGGGGGATCCTGCGGAGCGTGCTGGCGGAACTGGAGGTGGAGAAGCGGGACGGTCGCGTGGAGAAGGTGACCGCAAGAGGGCGCGGAAACGGCCACGGAGTCGGGCTGTGCCAGATGGGGGCGCTCGGCAGGGCTCGGGCGGGGGAGGGGTATGTGAGAATCCTGAAGGCGTATTTCCCCGGAACCCGGATTCGCCCCATCCTGAGGTCGGACCTTCCCGAGGGTCGGGCGGCGAAGCCCGGAGGCCTCGAAACCGCTTGATCGGGTCCGGGGGGAATGCTAGTCTGCGCGCCGCTGCGCTTCCGAACGAGGTGGACACAGGGGCGCACCGGGTTTTGCGGGGTCGTAGTTCAGTTGGTTAGAACGCCGGCCTGTCACGCCGGAGGCCGCGAGTTCGAGTCTCGTCGACCCCGCCATCTGCTGGACGAAACGCCCCCTGGCCTGCGCCGGGGGGCGTTTCTTGCGCCACTGCCGCCGTTCACTTCCGAAGGACGATCTTCGTCGTGTGCGACTCCGCCCCCGCTTCCATCCGCACGAAGTAGACCCCCGACGGGGCCGGATGGCCGTGGGCGTCCTCTCCGTTCCAGAAGGCGGTCTGCCGCCCCGCATCGGAGGGCGCGTTCGCGAGTTCCTGCACCACCCTTCCGTGCACATCGTGAATCCGCAGGGTGACCGGGACTCCGCCCGGGGCGCTGTAGCGGATCTCGGTGCCGCCTCCGGTCGGGTTCGGGGCCGCGCCGAGGAAGCGGCTTCGTTCCGACGGGGCGGGCGGGGCAACGCCCACGGTGCCGGTGTCGTCATCCACCGTGCCGATGGGTTCGTCCTCTTCGCCATAGACGAACGAGGGATGCAGTCCGACCAGTTCGAAGTTCTGCGTCATCGCCGAAAGCGGGATGGCCACGCTGAGCTTCTGCAGGAAGACGGGCGGGCCGCCGAAGGGCACCTCTTCCGGCAGATCGGGAACCTGCGGCGGGTCGAAGTTCGGGAAGGGCCGCTGCGCCATCCCGGATGCTCCTTGCGAGGAGGCCCACCCGACCTTCACCAGGCCGGGGATTCGGCCGCCTTTCCAGCGGAGCGTCACCCCGTCCGCGGGCCAGGGATGGTCGGCGAGGAAGTCGATTTCGATTCGCACCGGATCCTCGGGATGTTGCGGTCCGGTCGGGAAGACCCACGGACTCTGCCGGGAGGGCAGGCGCTCCCCCGTCACGAGGTAGGGGGAGTTCTTCGCGATGAGTGGCGATCCCTGATTCGCGTTGTAGAAGGACGCAAACCGGCCGAGCGCCACGCTGTCCGCGGGTTCCGGCTCCCACGGAGTCCACGGGCCCCCGCCGGAGGAGCAGACGACCGTGTCGATGCGGGCCGGGTCGTAGTCGGGATTGCCTCCGGTGGTGAGGGGGATTCCCCAGCCGCGGATCATCTTGCCGGTGGTCGTGCCCATGATGGTGCGATCGTAGAGGTCCGACCAGGTGCTTCCGGTGATGTGGGCCTGGCTTGCGGAGTTTCCATCCAAGTCGACGAAGGACACGCCGTTCCCCTGATTCGGATTGAGGAACTGAGCGTCGATCCGCTCGACATCGCCCGCCGAGTTGATGCAGACCGTCATCGAATCGATGAGCACGCTGTGGTGGTTGGACCATGCGCCGGTGGAGGCGTTGTAGTTCGCCATCTGCATATAGGCGCCCGGGCACGGGCCGGTCTCGCCGGGACGGAAGTCCCCGTAGTCCAGTTGCGTCCCCGAGACCCACCAGCCGCGTCCGGGATAGAGCCCGAAGGTCAGAATCCGCAAGAGCGCCTCCGCCTGATACCACTCGCGAAGTTGCGTGGTGTTCTTCAGGATGGGAGTCGGGTGGAGGAGTCCATCTGAATAGCCGTCCTGGTAGGGATACTCCGCAGCATAGTGCCAATAGGCGACTCCTTCAGAACACCATGCTTCCTCGTTGTGGCCGGGGAGCGGGAATCCCGTCACCTGATACAGCCACCCGATGAAATCGACGGTCGCGCCGGAGTGGTACCCCTTCTGAATCTGCCAGTAGGCTTGACCCCGGTGGCGGTAGCAGGTCGTCTTGGTGCCGATTGTCCTGAAGCCCGTGAGCGACGGATCCCCCGGGACCGGAGAGAGTGGCCACTCGCCCGAAAGGTCGGCGCAGGAGCAGTAGCCGGGATTGTCGGGAGCGAAGGAGTAGCACCCGGCGTTCGCGGGAGAGGCGACGCCCGGGGCGGTTCCAACGGCGAAGAGGACGCAGCACCAGGCTGCGATTGAAGCGATATCGGGACGCGGCATGGGGATGGCCTCCGAGGGCGGTGGATGACGAGGGGAGATGAGTATACCAAATACGCCTCGGACCTCGCAAATGGGCGGGGTGCGCAACCGGCGGGCGGCGGCAGGGGGGGGGCATTCACGAGAGGTTGCGCGGTGCGCCGCGGATCGGCTATAATGGATCCCGGCTGACCCGAAGGACGGGAACACAGGGTCCACCCTCCTGCCCGACGCCGCTCGACTCATCCCCCCGGCTCGGAGTTCATCATGAATCAACTTTCTGTTTGCCTGCGCGGAGCGGCGATTGCCGCTGTCGTGACTCTCTTGGTTGTGCCCTCAGCAGAGGCCACGACCGCCCTGGAACCGCTCTCCATCGGGGAGCTCAGCGGTCTGTCGGATGCTGTCGTGCACGGCACAATCGGCGCCGTCCGCTGTTTCGCGGAACGCGGGAACATCTTCACCGAACTGCATGTCACCGTGGCCGGCTCCTTCAAGGGAGCACCGGCGGAAGCGGTCACGCTTCGCATGCTCGGCGGGCAGTGGGAAGGAAAGCGGACCTCCGTCATTGGTGCGCCATGCCTTTCCACCGGCGACGAGGTCGTGCTCTTTCTGCGTGAGGGACCTGCTGGAACTCATCATGTCGTGAACCTGTCGGAAGGGAAGTTCGAGGTCGTGCGCGATGCGGGCGCTCCTCGTGTGCAGCGGGATCTGGAAGGCATCGCCTATGTGCGACGCCGTCCGGAACTTGTGATCCCGGAGACACTGGCGTCGCTGGAGTCCGCAGTCCGCACGGCGGTGCGCACCGAGAAGGAGGTGGAGTGATCATGCAGAACTCTCTCCTGAAGATGCGAACTCTTGCCCTTCTTCTTCCGGCCGTGCTGCTTCTGGCCGTCGCGGTTCCGTCGTCTGCGTTCCGCCTGATCGGCGCAATGGGCGAAGACGGCACTTACTGCGCAGGTGCCCTTCTGAACTGTGACTCCGAGGACACCTTTGTCCGGTTCTTCGAATACAATGTCCCCTTCTGGGTCAATGTGGACGCAGAGGCGGACGCTTCCGACGCGGGCCTGACGCAGGCGGACATTGAGTCTGCGGCCCAGGCGGCTTATCAGTCGTGGGAAGATGTCGACGGCGCGATCATTCGATTCAGCTACCAGGGGGCCACTTCGCAGCGTCTGTCCGGTCTTGACGGCGCCAACACCACCGTGTTCTACAACGCGGCGTCCGACGCGGGAGACTGCGTGGACGGAGTCGTGGGATCAGCCTCCGGAACGCTGGCGATCACGATTATCACTGAGATCGTCTCCTCCGGCGAGATCACGGATGTGGATGTCCTCATGGATTCCGCGGACACCTGGCTCTGGAACGACGACTGTTCCGAGTTTGAGCTGCAGACGGTGTTGACGCACGAGTACGGACATTCGATCGGGATTCACCACTCCGATGAGTACTCGGCAGACCAGGACCTTCGTCCGACGATGTACGCGTACTACTTCTGCAATGCCGGTACGGCGGCGGGCCGCAGCCTGGAGCCGGACGACGAAGAGGCGGCGGTCTGTCTCTATCCGGAGTACCCGACCACGCTTCTGATCGATCAGACAGGATCGATGTGCGTGTCCTCTCGCATGGATGACGCGAAGGCGTCCGCCCACGCGTTCGTGGATGCGTTTGCGGACAACCTGATCTCGGTGGCCGCCTTCGGAGAGGGAACGGCGTCGAGCTGCTCTTCGTGCGTCTCCCGACCGGGGTACGAACTGTTGCAGGACTGGACGACCGATACGGCCCTCTTGCACACGGCCGTAGAGTCCACCTACCCGTGCGGGATGACCCCGCTGTGGGAGTCCGCGTGCTGCGCCATCACGAAGGCACAGGAACAGGCTCCGGCGAATCTCGTGGTCTATACGGACACCGGGGAGAACTCCAGCGACGGAACTTGCGGATGCACGACCTACGCGGATGTGGCGACCGCCGCTGCTGCCGCGGATGTGGTTGTTTATGTGATTGATATGACCAACTACTACGGTCCGGACGCAAACCCGGGGCTTCCCGTGACGGAAGATGTGGCGCCGTTCCGCGCTACAGACAGTGAGAACCTGGAAGACCTCGCGGCGCGCACGGGGGGGCTGTACTTTGACGCATCCTCCTCCCAGAACCTGTACGAGGCCCGCGCGGCGATCCAGACCCACATCGGGCGGACCGGCAAGATCCGCCGCAACCCGCCCGACTGCTACCCGGGCGGCAACAACATCGACGCCATCCAGGAGTACACGGGCGCTCCCGGGCGTTGCTTCGCGAACTCCCCCTGGTCGGGGACGGAAGCGATGGTTCAGGGAACGGTGACCGTTCGCAACGGATCGCTGGGACCCGGCGTGATCTATGTGGAGAACTGCACCGGCGGGATTCGCGTCGAGGGTTCGCAGTTGCCGATGCTGGACATCGGAGATTCGGTGCAGGTGTCTGGTGTCGTGGTCGAACCGTTCGGGGAGATCATGCTGAGCCAGATTTACCAGGTCCAGAAGTTCGGGCCTACGGCCCCGATTCAGGCGCCGATCGTGGAGCCGGGCACCGCGAAGCTGTGCGAGCACATCGGGCTGCATATTGGTGTGCGTGGATACGCGGGGGCGGATGGCGCTCCCGGGGACTTCCCGCTTGTGCAGGAGATGGCTCTGCATCCCTCAACAGGGATCAAGGTCGTGATCGATCCTCATACCGGAATCGATCCCACCTCGATCAAGAAGGGGAACTACTACACCATCTTCGGGGTCGTCTCGGTGATGGGGGGTACGCCGGTTCTCCTGCCGAGGGGTGGCGGAGACCTCTCCGGCGCCACGGGCGCGGGGGAGGCCGGAGTGTCCGGGCTCAGTGGACTTTTGGGCAACTCGCCGAACCCGTTTGACGGTTCGACGGTCATCCGGTTCGCGGTGCTGGCGGGTTCACCCGCGAGGCTGTCCGTGTACGATGTAGCCGGCCGCCTCGTCTCCACGCTGGTGGATGACGAAGAGTCGGTCGGAGGCGTTCGGACGGTGGTATGGCGCGGAACGGGAGCGGACGGGACGCCGGCATCGGCGGGCGTCTACTTCTACCGGCTGGACACTCCGCAGGGCGCCGACACACGCAGGATGGTGCTCATGAAGTAGACTGCGGGGAGGCGGGCGTCGGGGTTTGGCCCGGCGCCCGCACCGTAGTCGCTTACCGAAGCAGGCTGACCGCACGCGTGGCGTGTCCGCTCTCCGATTCCATACGAATGTAGTACACGCCGTCCGCGCACTGGCGCCCGGCGTTGTTCCTCCCGTCCCAGCGATAGGTTCCGGAAGTCCGGCCTGCCGGAATGGACGCCGTGTGAACGACGGCCCCCCGAACATCGAGCACGCGCAGGCCGGCACCGGTGGGCGTCGGTCGTGGTGAGAACGCCTTCGCGGACGAAGAGATCGAGCGTCAATGCGGATGAGGCGCCGGGGATGATGAGATGCGCAAGTGCGCACGCGTGCAGCATCCAGCGGCTCCACGCCCTCTTGCAAGAGGGGCGGTTTGTCATGGGGGAATCCTCCAGATCATGGAAGGAGAAAGGGGGGGAAGGGAAGCGGTGAGACAGCGTAGCGAATCGGCGGGGTCCATTCAAGCCAAACAGGTCCAGAATCTCCAAATAGGAGTCGAGCCGCCCGGAATGGGCCGGGGGCTTCCGTCGCGGTAGAGTGGAACCGCCCCGAGCTGCCCTACGGCGCCCGCACGACCTTCCCGGAGGCGACGGTTCCCTGCCCGGTCTGGATTCGGTAGAAGTACAACCCCCGCTGCACGGAGAACCCCTCCGCATTCATTCCGGACCAGTGTGCGGAGTGCTCCCCTTCCGGGACCGCCCTGTCAAAGAGCACGGCCACCTGCCGTCCCGAGACATCAAAGATGGAGACCCGTGCGTGGGAGGGGGCATCGAGCGAGAAACGAATGCGCGTGTGCCCGGAGAAAGGGCTGGGATGCACGGAGTGGTCCGCAAGGGAAGCGGTTCCGCTCAGGGGCGCGGCCGTGGGAAGAGGCGGCCCGGTGAAGTCGAAGGATCCGCCGGACACGCTGATGATCATGAAGGTGTTTGGATCCACCATCGACCCGGAGAAGGAACCGAGGAACACGGTGTCGGCGACTGCGGACACCTGAATGGAGCCGCCGCTTGCAGCGAACTTGTGATCGGCCACAATGCCGTCGAGCCAGGCGGCGGGGTCCGTCGAGTCTGCCGGCGGGGTGAACCCGGAGATGTTGTCGAAGAAGATAAAACCGGCGGTGAAGTCCTGCATGTCGACGGCGTAGTTCCCCGGTTGCGGTGCTCCGACAGTGCGCACCCAGATGCCCGCCAGATCCGTGGTGGAGTCCGCGTTCAGTGTGGCTCCGTAGCCCCAGACAGTGAAGGAGTCCGCCGCGGCGCTGATCGATCCTCCGCAACTTTCCGTCTGGCCGTTCTGCCATCCGGTCGTGTCCAGCACGGTGCCGGTTGCGGAGAAGTCGCCGGAGAAGGAACCGAAGGGCCACTGCTGGTAATGAAACGACAGAGATCCTTCGGCGTAGGCACCAAGTTGTTCGGCGGGAGCGGGAGTGTGTACGAGAAGCAGGCACACCATCAGCGAGAGCGGAGCGGCAAGGGAACAGGGGTGCAAGAGGGGACGCATCATCTACCTCACGGGTGAACGGGACCGAGGACACTGGATTGTAGCATTCCTCCACGGGCGAACGCACCCGGATCGGGCAATCGGCCTGATCCGCCGCTCATCCGCGCGAGGGGCTGTGCACGCCAGGGACCTTCCATATCGCCGGTGGATCGACTACGCTGCTCGCGTGACTCCTCCCGTTCATCCGCTCACGCAGGAGGTCCTGATGCGCGTTGCTCAGAGCCCGGCACTGGCCGTTGTAGTCGCTCTTCTCCACGCGGCCCCCGCATTCGCCACCCATGATCCCAACACCACCGTGACCATCTGGGTGCACGGCTTCGACTCCGACGGGCCGGCGCAGGCCGGCGTCTTCGGGGAAGATTCCTGGGACGCGAGCATGACACCCTTCAGCGACGCAGCGGGCCTTCCCAATATCGGCCAGCCGGGAGAGGAGAATCTGCCCAATGTCGTCGCGGCGACGGAGTACTACGGCGACACGGTGCCTTCCTACTACACGCCTTCGGACATTGCGGAACTGGATGCCGTCACCGCGCAGTGGGGGGGAGGGATCCCGAGGTACGCGCTCATTGTCGCGAAGTACGCGCAACACCTCCTGGCCCGGACCGGTGCGTCACAGGTGAACTTCTTCAGTGGAAGCTTTGGGACCTATGTCACGCACTGGTTGATCGAAAAAGATGTGGAAGGCCTGGCCGGTTCGGGGGCCATTGCGCGGTGGCTGTCGGCGGAGGGAGTTCTCTGCGGGAACTGGGTCGCGAGCAACGGGGTCCTTTCCGGATTGTGGGATCAGTACGGGACGCCTTCCATCGACACCGACCAGATGGACTATGCGTGGTGCGAGGCCAACCTGCACTCGCCGCGCACCGACGCGGACAGTCCGCTGTACGCGGGGATCCTCATGGGGTCGATGGGTTCGGTGAATGGAGAAACCAACGACGGTACGCTTTCCGATGCGCTGCTTCTGGAAGGAGAACCTCAGGCGAACGACGGCGTCGTAACGCTCGCGGACTCGCACTTCTCCACGGTGGCTCCCGCTGCGCGTTTTCTCGGGAAGATGCCGACCGAAAGCTGGTACCACGAGGGACACGACACACTCGCGGACTGCCCGGCGGCGTGGGCGCAGTCCGCGGAGTTTCTCACGGGGGCGCGTCGTGTGACGGTGCGGATTGACCGCATGCAGGTCACCGATATCCACGAGCCGGATCTGCCCTGGTGGGACTGGACCCCGGCGGAGATCCTCGTGCAGAGTCGAGTGTTCTCACCGCTGCTGGAGGCGGAGGGGGTGGGGCCCGTTTCCATACGCCACCGGGACGGCATCAACGCGCCACTGTACGACTGGAACGCCGAAGGAGACACACAGGTGCTCGGGCAGATCGTCTTCGACGACTTCCTCCGGGAGGACGAGACGGAACTGAGGATCGACCTGTGGGCGGAAGAACTCGACTGGCTCCTGGAGTACGAAGTGACGGAGACGATCGGCATCGGTTCCGAGATCGACGCCATGGGAACCGGGACGGTGACGGTACCGGTGACGGGAGCCGGAACTTATGCGTTCAACGCCGGTGACTGGAACTGCGATCTCACGGTGGAGGTGTTCACCTACCCCTTCCCGCCGCTGGTGACCGGGACTTCGGCCGAGGCAGTTGCGGTTGCGGCCCCGGGGCTCGCCATCCACCCGAATCCCTTTCGGGAGAGCGTGATGATCCGCACCCCGGCGGGAAGCGACCCGGCGAGCATGCTGACGATCCACGATGTCTCCGGGCGTCTCGTGCATCGCGTGCGCCTGCGGGAGAGCGTGCACACCTGGGACGGTCGGGACGCAGCGGGTCGAGCCGTTCCGGCGGGAGTCTACTTCCTGCGCGCGCAATCGGAGGCGGGGGAGGCCACGGGGCGCTGTCTGCGGGTTCGCTGAGTACGGCGGAGGAGTGGGGCGGCGCGGGCGGCTAGTCGTCCGCTTTCCGCTTCGCCTTTGTCTTCCGCTTCGCTTTCGTCTTGCTCTTCGCCTTCGCCTTTGTCTTCCGCTTCGCCTTGCTCTTGCTCTTCGCGGCGCTCTTCTTCCGGCGACTCTTCGGGGCCTTCCCGTTTTCGCGAAGGTGCGCGACGGCTTCGTCCAAAGTGTACTCCTCCACGGAAGCGGACTTCGGCAGCGATGCGTTCACTTCGCCGTCGGTGATGTACGGACCGTAGCGGCCGTCGAGAATGCGGATGTCCGTCTCGGTTCCCGGCGCCTTCCCCAGTTCCCTGAGAGCCTTGGCGGCACGCTGTCCCCGCCTGAGTTTCGGTTGCGCAAGAATGGCCAGGGCGCGTTCCAGTTCGATGGTGTAGACATCGTCGTCCGCGGTGAGGGAGCGCGTCTCCTTGGCGCAGCGGAGGTAGGGTCCGAACCTTCCGGTCGCGGCGATCACTTCCTCGCCGGTCTCGGGGTGCGTTCCCAGCGTGCGCGGCAGCGAAAGCCAGTGAAGGGCGTCGGCAAGGAGCACTTCGTCGGGTGACTGGCCCTTGGGTACGGACGCGCGACGGGGCTTCTCCGCGTTGCGGTCTTCGGGGGTCTCACCAAGTTGCACATAAGGGCCGAAGCGCCCCGACAGCACGAAGACATCCAGTCCGGTTGCAGGGTCCGTCCCGAGGCTTTCCGGGCCTCGCTTGCTGAGTTCCAGCAGTTCGAGCGCGTTTTCCAGCGAGAAGTCTGCCAGCGCGGTGTCCTCGGGAAGCGGCGCGGTGACGCGGTCGTCAGCGTCCTGGCCCTCCGAGCCACTCCCGTTGCCGCCCATCTGAAGATAAGCGCCGAATCGTCCGACCTTCACCACGACAGCGTGTCCGGTCTTCGGATCCTGTCCGATGTTCAGTGCGGGGTACTCGATGCTGTCGGCTTCATCGTGGATGCGGCTGCGAAGTCCCGGCGAAGTGTCATCTCCGAAGTAGAACGCGTTCAGGAAGTCGCGCGAGTCGCGTTCCCCGTTGGAGATGTCGTCGAGGATCTGCTCCAGCCGGGCCGTGAAGCCGATGTCCACGAACTCGGCGAAGTGGTCCTCCATGAGGATGGTCACGCAGAAGGCGACCGGAGTCGGGACGAGCGCATTCCCGCGCTTGGTGATGTATCCGCGTGCCTGGATCGTCTCGAGGATGGAGGCGTAGGTGGACGGGCGGCCGATGCCTTCCGCTTCCAGCTTCTTCACGAGGCTGGCTTCCGTGTAGCGTGCGGGCGGCGAGGTCTCGTGTCCGCACGCCTCCAGGCTATCCGGCCGGAGTGACTCGTCGATGGCGAGCGAAGGGAGAATCACCTCGCGATCGGCCATCTTCGCGTCCGGGTCGTCGGAGCCTTCGACATAGGCGCGCAGAAATCCCGGGAAGTCGATCGACTGGCCCGTGGCGGTGAAGACGGCCTCGCGTTCCTCGCCTCCAGACTCCTTTGCCGTCAGCTCCACGGTGGTCCGCAGAAGCCGCGCGTCGGTCATCTGGCTGGCGATCATCCGCTTCCAGATGAGTTCGTACACGCGAAGTTCCTCCGACTTGAGGCGCCCGGCCAGCGAGTCCGGCGTGCGCGCCACATTTGTCGGGCGGATGGCCTCATGCGCTTCCTGCGCGTTCTTTGCCTTCGTGGCGTAGAAGCGCCAGCCGTCCGTGTAGTCTTCGCCGTAGAGCTTGCGGATGGTGCGTTCGGCTTCGCCCAGAGCCTTCTTCGACAGCGTGGTGGAGTCCGTACGGTGGTAAGTAATGAGTCCGTCGAGACCGTTGACACCTTCGTAGAGGCGTTGTGCCACGCGCATGGTGTTGCGTGCGGACATGCCGAGCTTGCGGTTGGCTTCCTGCTGAAGCGACGAGGTCATGAACGGCGGCGCGGGACGACGCTTCACGGGCTTCTCTTCGAGGGAGGTCACGGCAAACGGCTGCGCGTCCAGCCCCGCCACGAGGCTCTTCGCGCCCTCCTCCTTCAGCCACAGCGCCTTCGATCGCTTCTTGAGCGCCCCGGTGTCCGGGTCGAAGTCCTTGCCGGTCGCGACCTTCGTGCCGTCGATCCGGGAGAGGCGGGCCGTAAAACTCCGGCTGTCCTTCGTGAACTCGGCCTCGGCATCCCAGTACCCGGCCGCGCGGAATGCCATCCGTTCGCGCTCGCGCATGACGCACAGCCGAACGGCCGGACTCTGAACGCGCCCCGCAGACAATCCCGATGCGACCTTCCGCCACAAGAGGGGCGACAGTTCGTACCCGAAGAGCCGGTCCAGAATGCGGCGACTCTCCTGCGCCTGCACGAGGTTCAAGTCGATGTCCCGGGGGTTTTCCAGCGCTTCCTGAATGGCGGTCTTTGTGATCTCGTGGAAGGCGATCCGCCGGACGGGCACCTTCGGCTTGAGTATCTCCATGACATGCCAGCTGATGCTCTCGCCTTCGCGGTCCTCATCCGTGGCCAGGAGAAGTTCGTCCGCTCCGGCCAGCGCCTTCTTCAGGATCTGGATGTGCTTTCGACTGCCGGCGGGGATGACCCAGATCGGTTCGAAGTCGGCGTCTACATTCACTCCAAAGCGCGCCCACTCCTTCTTCTTGAAGCGTGCGGGGATTTCCTTCGCCCCGCCGGGAAGGTCCCGGACATGGCCGAAGCTGGCTTCCACGGCATAGCCATCCCCGAGAAAGCGGGAAATGGTCCGAGCCTTGGCAGGCGACTCGACGACGACAAGCTTTGCCATGCAGGCCTCCACGG
Organism: Gemmatimonadota bacterium; assembly: GCA_030747075.1. Lineage (NCBI taxonomy): Bacteria > Pseudomonadati > Gemmatimonadota > Gemmatimonadota bacterium. Next base: position 18,596 of record JASLLL010000023.1, on the reverse strand, counting down.
GAGCGAGGAACGCACCCTTCAGCCATCTCAACTCAAGGGGTGCGTCCAGACACAAGGGCGAAGTCTGTAGCCGCTCCGGCGAGTCGCTGTCAAGTGCGGATTCTCGAAGTGCGCGACGGACGGGCGCGCTTGGTTTAGTCTGATCGCGTCAAAGACCCCGACGAACCCGATTCTGCGCGTTTGCGCATGAGGAGCTTCATGAGACCACTTCTGGCAATCGCGGCGGTTCTCGTCGTTGCGTTTCCCGCGTTCGCACGCGAAGGGTATTACCGGCACCCGGCGATCTTCGAGGACACCCTCGTCTTCACGGCGGAGGGGGACCTGTGGCGAGTCTCCGTTTCCGGCGGCACGGCGGTGCGAATGACCTCCCACGCGGGGGAGGAGTCGCGCGGGGCGATCTCTCCCGATGGTGCGTGGGTGGCGTTCAGCGCGTCGTATGACGGGCCGGAGGAGGTGTTCGTCATGCCGCTTGCGGGCGGGGTGCCGAAGCCGCTGACCTGCGAGGGGGAACGAGCGCGCGTGGTCGGGTGGACCCCCGGCGGAGAGGTGCTCTACGCAACGCGCCATCACTCGACCCTTCCGCAGTGGCAGATGGCGGCCGTCCATCCACGGACCGGGCGTTCGCGGGTCTATCCACTGCATCAGGCGTCGGACGGGTGTGTGGGCGCGGGGACGCTCTTCTTCAACCGGTTTGCGCCGACATCCAGCAGCACGAAGCGGTACCGCGGCGGGATGGCGCAGGATGTGTGGCGCTTCGCCGACGGAGATACGGAAGCCGCATGTTTGACCGCGGACTTCGACGGGGCGGACCGCAGTCCCCGATGGTGGGCCGGGCGCGTTCTTTTCGTGAGCGATCGCGATGGCGTGATGAACCTGTGGTCGATGGCGCAGGATGGATCGGACCTCCGGCAGCATACGACCCACACGGACTTTGATGCGAAGGACCCGGAGATTTCCGGCGACCGTGTGGTGTACCAGCACGGCGCGGACCTTCGCGTGCAGGATCTCGTGACCGGAGAAGATTGGCGGGTCGAGGTGTCTCTCCCCAGCGACTTCGAGCGGTCGCGTTCCCGGTGGGTCACCGATCCGATGGAGTACCTGACCTCCGCCCATGTCTCGCCCGATGGAGAGCAGGTGGCGCTGACGGCACGCGGGCGTGTGTTCGTCGCACCGGCGGCGGCGGGGCGGATCGTTACGGTGACTCCGGACGGAGGCGCACGCTGGCGGAGCGCACGGTTCCTCGGGGACGGAGGGGGGCTGGTTGCGCTTTCGGACCGGACGGGCGAAGTCGAGTTCCACCGGCTCGACCCGGAGCGTCCCGGAGAGGCGGAACCCTTGACGCGGGACGCGCGTGTCTTCCGGGCGGATGGGGTGCCGTCGCCGGATGGGCGCACCCTTGTCTTCGACGACAAGAACCAGGAACTGTGGATTCACGATGTGGAGCGCGGGCGCACCGAACGCATCGACACCTCGGAGGAAGATGGCTTCAGCGACTTCGCATGGTCGCCCGACAGCGAGTGGCTGGCGTATGTCAAGGTGGCGCCGAATCACTTCAGTCGTATCCATCTCCGCCGGATCCGTACGGGGGAATCGCTTGCGCTGACCAGCGACCGGGTGAACAGCTTCAGCCCGGCATGGTCGCCGGACGGCGCGTGGCTGTACTTCCTCTCCGACCGGGACCTTCGCTCGCTCGTGAGGAATCCGTGGGGTCCGTACCAGCCGGAACCGCACATCGATCGTCCCACGGGAGTCTATGTCGCGGACCTCGCGGGCGGGATGGCGTCGCCGTTTCAGGAGGAGAACGAACTGACGCGTGCCGCCGCACGGGATGAGGCGGAGGCGGAGGACGACTCCGAAGAAGACGAGGACGACATCAAGGTGCGGATCGAGCAGGCGGGGTTGCCGCAGCGCATCCATCGCGTGCCGCTGGAGTCCGCCAACAGGCGATCCCTTGCGACCAACGGGGAGCGGCTGTTCTGGATCGAGACGGCAACCTCCTTCGATCGGGAGAAGTCGCTCAGGAGTGCGTCGATCGAGTCGGGTGAGGCGGAAGCGGTGACACTGGCGGAAGACATGGCCTCCTTCGAACTGTCCGCCGACGGGCAGAAGCTCCTGGTGCGGCGGGAGGCTTCGCTCCATGTGGTGGATGCGGGCGAAGGGGTCGCGGAGGCGCTGGAAGACGGGCGCGTGGACCTGTCCGGGTGGGCGATCGAACTCGATCCGCGCGAGGAGTGGCGGCAGATGTTCGTCGAAGCGTGGCGGCTGGAACGCGACTACTTCTACGATCCGGCCCTTCACGGGATCGACCGGGACGCGATCCTGGGGAAGTACCTTCCGCTGGTGGATCGCGTGACGGACCGACGCGAGTTCGCCGATCTCCTGCGCGAACTGGTGGGTGAGCTGTCCGCGTCGCACACCTATGTGTTCGGCGGGGACATTCGCGAGGCAAGCGAACATGTCGGCCCGGCATTTCTCGGGGCGACGCTTGCGCCCGAAGCGAAGGGCTTCCGCATTGAGCGGATCTTCCGGTCCGATCCCGATCTCCCGGAACGCTTCTCGCCGCTGGCACGGCCGGATCTGGACATTCGCTCCGGTGATGTGATCGCGGCGATCAACGGCGTGTCGTGCGAGGGTGCCGACGACGCCGGCGCCATGCTGCGGAATCAGGCGGGAAAGCAGGTGCTGCTGCGGATTCTCCCGCAAGGGAAGGGAGACGCGCGGAGCGTCGTCGTGGAACCGATGACGGCTGGCGAGGAGCGCGATCTTCGGTATCGGGACTGGGAGGAGTCGAGGCGGCTGCGGGTGGAGGAACGCGGGTCGGGGCGGGTGGGCTATGTTCACCTGCGGGCGATGGGGACCGCGGACTACACACGCTGGGCGCGCGGGTTCTATCCCGTGTTTCGTCGTGAAGGGCTGGTGATCGACGCACGCCACAATCGCGGCGGGAACATCGACAGCTGGATTCTGGAGAAGCTCCTTCGGCCCGCGTGGTTTTTCTGGCAGGGGAGAGTCGGGCGGCCGACCTTGAACATGCAGTACGCCTTCCGGGGGCATGTCGTGGTGCTGTGCAATGAGAGAACGGTCTCCGACGGCGAAATCCTGACGGAAGGGATTCGCCGTCTCGGGATCGGGGCGATCGTCGGCACGCGGACCCAGGGCGGAGAAATCTGGCTGTCGTTCAACAACTGGCTGGCGGACGGAGGGATCGCTTCGGCAGCGGCGTGGGGGGTGTTCGGGCCGGAGGGTGACTGGCTGATCGAGGGACACGGCGTGGACCCTGACATCGTGGTGGACAATCTCCCTCATGCGACGCACCTCGGGGGCGACGCGCAGTTGGACGCCGCCGTGGAACACCTGCTGGCCCGCATGCGGGAAGATCCGGTGGAGGAGGTGACAGCACCCCCTTATCCGGACAAGTCCTTCCTGCCGGAATAGGCGGAGAACCGCCATAGAACGCCGCAGTTGCGTTGGCGAGGGCGGATAGGGGATGATGGATTCTTCGTGGGGCTGGACAGGCCCCTGGCCAATGACCGGGAACCGGCGCGGGAGGCAGTCATGGTGAGGGACAAGCAGAGGGCTCTGACGATTCTGGCTACAGTCGCGTTTCTTGCGACGGCCGCATTCGCCACCGAACCTCCGCAGGTGCGGATCTCCGGAGCCCTTCCGGACGAAGTCCGCGCGGAGAGAGCTGCGCAACTTTCCAGCCTGGATCTTTCGCGTCTCTCGACCGGACTGCTCCACGAACGCACCGTCTCCCTGATGAATCTCGGTGCGCTCGACGGAAGCGCGGACGCTCCGTCGGTTCGTGCGGGTGACTGGCGGCAGGCTTGCCTCGAAGTGCGGAATTCGCATGCGGACCCCTCGTCGGTGCCCGCACCGGTGGAAGTGCGCACGCGAACGCGCGCCGCCGCGCAAGACGGCGTCGTGGCCGTTGGTCTTCTCGACTTCCGCATGAATCGCCTTCGCGACGCGATCCCGGCCGGGGGATCCCCGGCGTTCGAGGAGTTTCGCGTCTTCGCCGCATCCGCCCTCACCGGAACCGCGCGGGCCGGGCGGGTGGCTCTTCGGCTGGAGGAGTCGCTTCTTCTGTCGAACGCCGGGGGCGGCGCCGTCAACTACGCCATTGATCTCGCGGACGGACGGGGTTTCCGTCCGATTCGGCCCGGTGTCGCCGTCGAGACGACCTACCCGGATCCGGGAGAGCGCACGCTTCGCCTGCGGGCGACGCGCGACGGCGAGACGCTCGTGAGTTCGTTCCCGCTGGAGATTCGCGCGGCCATGGTTCTGGTCCCGGATCTCTACTGGGAGAACCAGACCGCGCCGTATTCCTACGCGGGCGGCACGGCCACCTATGACGCTTATGTCTTCCTGGGCGCGGGGCATGCTTCCATCGAGGTGCCGCTGGTCATGGTGGAAGGCTTCGACATCGACAACACCATGAGCTGGCCGGAGATTGTGGAACTCTTCGACGCGGAGGGAATGCTGACACTTCTGCTGGCGTCCGGGTTCGATGTGGTGCTCATGAACTTCGGCGACGCCACGGACTACATTCAGCGGAATGCACTGGGTCTTGCCGGGCTGCTGGAGCGCATCACGGCGGAGATGTCGGTCGAGCGGGAGATCTTCCTCGGCGGAGCGAGTCTGGGAGGACTGGTGGCACGGTATGCCACGGTGTGGATGGAGGACAACGGGCTCGACTCGAACACGAAGATGCTGATCTCGGTCGATGGTCCGCAGCAGGGCGCGAACATTCCGCTCGGCCTTCAGTACTGGATCATGTTCTTTGCGGACTGGTCGGATGTGGCGAGCTACTACCTGAGCCTGCTGGATCGTCCGGCCACCAGGCAGATGCTTTACTACCACTACAACCAGACGCCGAACCCGGGGGTCGATCCGTTGAAGCAGGACCTCTTCGCGGAGCTGAACGCGATGGGAAACTACCCGTCCGATCCGCGAATCTGGAAGGTGGCCATCGCTGACGGAAGCGGGGCCGGGGCGGGCGCGTCGCAGATGGGGTACTCGTCACAGATGTCGCCGGGAAGCCGGATCATCGACTGGGAGTATTACAACTGGCTGGTGGATGTGATCGGGAATGTGTGGGCGGTGCCGGACTACCTGCCGCAGACACGGATCTTCCAGGGAGAGATCGACCAGATCTGGCCGCTTCCGGACACTTCGCTGGATGTTTACTTCACCCACTCGAAGCCGTACGACAACGCGCCGGGCGGGTGGCTCAACATGATGGAAACAGCGGCGGCCGAGACCCCGACGGCCGACATTCTCGGAAGCACGGTGACGCTCGGGGACATCACCACCAATTATCCCAATCACTGCTTCGTGCCGACGATCAGTTCGCTGGATCTTCAGACGGCGGGAGGATATCCGCTGGATCTCTTCCACGATGTCGCGGGAGATCCGGACCTGTTGAGCAAGACTCCCTTCGACGCGGTGTACTTCCCGACGACGACGGCGAACGAGGAACACGGGGCCATCTCCACCGAGGCGGGGATCTTTCTCATGATGCAGATCGGCTATGCGGAGCAGACGGGTGCCGGGGAACTGCCCGGATTCTCCGGGGGCGTTCTTCCGCGAATCGAACTCATCGCGCCGAATCCGTTCCGGGGTTCGACACGCGTCTCATGGTCCGCGGGGGCGAACGCATCTTCACGGCTCTCGGTGCATGATATCGCGGGAAGGCGTGTGCGCGTGCTTCTCGACGGGGTCGCGCCCGCGTCCGGCGGCGTGGAGTGGGATGGCCTTGCCGATGACGGATCGCGGCTCGGCCCGGGAGTCTACCTTCTGCGGCTGGAGTCCGGCGACGCGGTCGCGACCGGGAGAGCGCTGCTTCTCAGGTGACGGAGAGGGCGCGTCCCGCGCGTGCGAGTGCGCGCCCTCCCGCCAGCATTCCGGACCCCACGACCCCCATGACGCCATGCCCGAGCGTGCTGGCTCCGCAGTGGAAGAGCCCGCCAACGGGCGTCTCCATGGGATACGCAAACGGTCCGATCCACTGCGCGGTCTTCTCCGGTCCGTAGAGGCTGCCGTTCGTTCCAAGTAGAAAGTGCTCGTTGGTCAGCGGCGTCCCGAGTGCGGAGAACACCACACGCGAACCGATCCCGGGCGCCACCGTTTCGATGCGGCGCATGATGCGCTCCGAAAGGTCCGCCTTGAACTCCTCGTACGCGATGCCGCGCCGGGCGTGTTCGGTGTGGTCGAACGGGCGAAAGGCCTCGCGTGAGACAAACGCAAACGCTTCCGCCGTGTGAAGCCCGTCCCGGCGGATCGACGGATCCTTGAGCGTGGGGAAGGAGAGGAAGACGCCCGGTGGATCTCCCGCCCCGGGGAGGTCCGCGCGGGCCGCGTATCGATAGGTCTCTTCGACATCGGGGCCGCGCTGAATCCACCAGTTGCCCGAGTCGAAACCGGCGGCGGCGAGGTCCATGTCGATTCCGAGAAAGAGACTTACCGCCGAGACGGAGTGCGGCGTTCGGTGGAGCTTCCGAAGGAGTCGCGCGGGGAGGTGCTCGCGCCCGACCAGTGACAGATAAGTTCGGTGCGCGTCCGCATTGGAGACGAGGATCGGCGCGCGAAGTTCTTCTCCGTCGACCAGACGCACTCCCTCGGCGCGTGCGTGGCGGCCGGTCCCGTCGACGAGAATTTCATCGACCTCCGCGCGCAACCGGATCTCGCCGCCGAGTTCGCGGAGTCGCCGGATCATGGCCTTTGGGATGGCGGAGCCCCCGCCCCTGGGGTACCACGCGCCTTCGCGGTAGTGCCCCTCGATGGCGACATGCTGCGCGAAGGGCACGCGCGAGGGAGCCACCCCGTGATTCCCCGCGCGGATCCCGAGAATGGCCTGAAGGAGCGGATCCCGCGCGTGGCGCCGGATGAGGCCCGCTGTCGGGCGAAGTCCGTGCAGCGCCAAGTTCGGCGCGCGGACCGCCGTGGAGAGAAGCGCCTTCGCGCCTGTGCCGGGACGGGAGCGACGAAGATCGCGGAAGACGCGATCGACCCGGCGGAGGTATCGGTCTATGCCGCGCCTCTCGCGTGGGAAGCGGGCGTGCAGGCGGTCGCGGAAGCGTTCGCCCCCCGCGGGGATGTCGAACCGTTCGCCGCCGATCGCGAGATGATCGTAGCCGTCCGGATTCATCTCGCGGAAGGAGAGGGCCTCGCCCAGCCCGAGTTCCGCGAACATCCCCCGGAGCGCTCCGCCTTCGCCCAGCTCTCCGAGGTAGTGGACTCCCGGGCTGAACCGGAAGCCCTCCAGCGCGAAGGTATGGCACCACCCGCCCGGAAGCGAGTGCGCCTCCAGGACGAGCGTGCGAAGCCCGCCATGCGCCATGGTGATGGCTGCCGACAATCCGCCCGCACCGGACCCGATGACGATCGCGTCGAAGTGATCGCCGCCGGAGGCGCGCTTCGTCAACGGATGCGGTGGACGCGCGCCGTGGCGCGTGCGTCCTTCGTGGACATGCGAACGAAGTATACCCCGGCGGGTAGCGGGTGCCCGGACGCGTCACGCCCGTCCCACCGGACCCGGGTGTTCCCCTCGGTGCATTCCGCGTCAAGGAGGGTTCGGATCCGGCGCCCGGCGACATCGTAGACACTCAGGCGGGCGCGCCCGGCGCTCGGCAGCGAGAAGGCGATCACAGCGTCGCCTGTCGCGGGATTCGGCCGGACTGAAAGCGAGGCGGGCGTTGCACCCGGGATCGCGGCCGAGGAGGCGGCGCGGAGCGCGTCGAACCAGTTGCGCGCGTCCTCCATGGCGGGCCAGAAGCAGCCCGAGTGGTCAACGGCCGGTCCCCCGACGCGGACGGCTTCGACCGACGCCGCGCCCAGTGCCGTCATGGTGTCTTCCGCGGCGATCGCGTTCAGGTAACTCACCTGCTCGTCGCCTTCGCAGTAGGCCATGCGAACGGGGCGCGCGGGCAGCCAGTTGTGATTGTCGTTGTCGGTGACCGCCAGAATCACCGGGTGCGAGGGGTCCGCCAGCGCGTTGACCAGAACGCTGTCCTGCATGAAGAGGTGGACGGAGTCGGGCAGTGCCGCGTGGAGCGCTCCCATGGAACTCATCCCGTCGAGATAGGTTGGGATGGTGGTGTCGTAGGGCGCGTCGTAGAACTCCGAACGCGTGGCGTAGAGATTCCCGTACACGGTCTGCAGCCCCTCGAAGAGGTACACGACATAGCCCGGATAGGCGTAGTACTCAAACGCGAAGGTGAACTGCCCGCCCGACAGGTAGTACGCGCCGGAGAGCGGCGCACAGCCGCGGATGTCGAACTCGCCAAGGAGGCCGTTCTCTTCCACATACTTGTGAGTGGCCATGGCGGCGTGCCCACCCTGTGAATAGCCGGTGAGGTAGACGGATCCGTCGAGCGTGACGCCGAGGCTGTCGGCAAGGAAGGGGCGGGCCACACGAATGAGGTCCACGGCGGCGGAGGCTTGCGTGTCGCCGTGGTGATAGGGGTGCAGGCCCGGACTGTCGCCGAGGCCGAGGTAATCGGTCATCGTGGCGACATAGCCGAAGGCCGCGAAGAAGAGGCCTTGCGCGTTGTTTGCGTAGAGTCGGGACGGCACCGACGCCTTCAGGAGGACCGTGCCGTGCGTGTAGGAAACGAGCGGCACGGGATCCGGGACTCCGGTGCCGGTGGGAACGAGCAACGCTCCGGATGCGACCGTGGGGAGGCCGTGCGCATCGGTGGTGTTGTAGACGATGTGGTACTGGTCGACGCCGTTGGCAGCCGACGGTCCGGGTGCCCCGTACAGGTTGAGGAGACTGCGGACCTGCAGGCGCGACATGGAGGAGATGAGCTGCGCGGAAACCAGGGAGGCCGCCCGGGCGGACGGGGCGGCGGCCGTGGAAGCCAGAAGCAGAAGCGCGAGAAGCGCCGCGGGAAGACGCAAGAGGAACCTCCGGGCGGAAGGAGCGAAGTGCACGGGCTGAGCGGATTGTATCATCCGGCGGGGGTGGCGGCATAGCGGGGCAGGCGCCGGGGAACCGGTGGCGCAAGGCGGTGGAAGCGGGTAGCTTTGCCAGTCGCGGCGCAGTGGCGCCGGGAGCGTTCACGACCCATCCACCGGGGAGGCTTTCGTGGAGCAGGACATTCTCGACTTCATCCGGAACGAGTACCTCGACGAAGAAGACGAAGAGGACATCGAACTGACGGCGGAAACGCCACTCATCACCAGCGGGATTGTCGACAGTTTCAGCATGGTCAGTCTCAAACGATTCGTGGAAGAGCACTACGAAGTCACCATCCCCGACGAAGACGCCACGCCGGATGTCTTCGACACGGTGGCCTCCATCGTTCATGTCGTGGAGACCCTTCGGAAGGGAGACTGACATGGCATACTCCGGAGCGGTTCGGGACACGCACCGGGCGGAACTGGATGAGATTCGCTCGAAAGGGCTGTTCAAGGAGGAGCGGTTCCTCCGATCGCCTCAGGCCTCCGGCGTTTCGGTGGAGTTTCCGGCGGGGTCCGCGCCGTCTCAAGTCGTCAACCTCTGCTCGAACAACTATCTGGGGCTTTCCAGCCACCCGGATGTGGTGGCGGCGGCGCATCGCGGACTGGACGAGCGTGGTTACGGGATGTCGAGCGTGCGCTTCATCTGCGGGACGCAGGACATTCACCGGACACTGGAGGAGAAGCTGACGGCGTTCCTCGGCATGGAGGACACCATTCTCTTCGCGAGTTGTCTGGACGCGAACGCGGGCGTCTTCGAGGCGGTGCTCGGCCCGGAGGATGTCATCATTTCGGACCGGCTGGTCCACGCGAGCATCGTGGACGGAATCCGGCTCTCGAAGGCGGCCCACGATACCTACAAGCACTCCAACCTTGCGCACCTGGAGCAGAAGCTGGCGGCCCACGCCGACCGGCGCATCCGGATGATCGTGACCGATGGCGTGTTCAGCATGGACGGGGACCTGGCCCCTCTGGACGGCATCTGTGACCTTGCGGACCGGTACGACGCGCTGGTCCTCGTGGACGACAGCCACGCGAGCGGCTTCATCGGGAAGACGGGCCGCGGCACGCACGAACACTTCGGCGTGATGGATCGCGTGGACATCATCACCACGACGCTCGGGAAGGCGCTTGGCGGTGCCAGCGGCGGATGCGTGAGCGGACGGACGGAGATCGTGGAACTGTGTCGGCAGCGGGCGCGGCCGTATCTCTTCAGCAACTCGGTGCCGCCCCCGATTGTGGTGTCGGCCATGGCGGTTCTCGACATCCTTTCGGAAACGACGGAGCGGCGCGACCGCCTGCACGAGAACACCGCCTTCTGGCGGAAGGGGCTGGTGGACGCGGGCTTCGTGATCAAACCGGGGGGCAGCCCCATCGTGCCGGTCATGCTGTTCAACGCGAAGCTCAGTCAGGATATCGCGCGGGATCTCTTCGACCGGGGGGTCTTTGTGATCGGGTTCTTCTTCCCGGTTGTGGCGCAGGGACAGGCGCGCATTCGCACGCAACTCTCCGCCGACCACGACCTCGCCACGCTGGACCACGCGCTCCAGGCCTTCCGTGAGGTGGGGGAGAAGCACGGCATTCTGGGGCTGGACAAGAAGGGGATCGTCGGGAAGTTCGGACTCTAGGCGTCAGGCGAGAAAGTCGGCCAGGAGTCCCGCCAGCGCATCGGTTTCGAGCAGGAAGGCGTCGTGCCCGTGCGGGGATTCGATCTCGCGGTAGGTCGCTCCGGCTTCCTTCGCGCTGCGGCGGATTTCGGCGGCCGGATAGAGGTGGTCGCTGGAGATACCGACGGCGAGGAACTCGGCCGTGCCGTCTTCGGAGAAGGCTCTCGCCACGCCCCCGCGCCCTTCGCCCGTGTCGTGAAGGTCCATGGCACGCGCGAAGAGACGCCAGGTCCGCGCGTCGAACTTTTTCGGCAGCTTCCGACCGTGATGATGAAGCCAGGACTCCACATTGAAGAGCCCGGGGCTGGCCAGATCGGGTCCGGGTTCGCGAAACCAGCTGCGCCCGAACTTCTCCCACAGACCTTCCGGTGCGCGGTACCCCAGCATCCCGACCCCGCGCGCGACAGCCTGACCGCGCCGGGAAGCGGGGGTTTCGCCTTCCGTGCCGTCGAGCGCGATGGCGCGTCGCTGAAGCCAGTTGAGGCCGATCTGGTGGGGGGAGGCCACGGCCGGGGCCGCGACCGACACGACTCGCTCCGCCGCCCCCGGGTCCGCCGCCCACTCCCACGCGATCATGCCGCCCATGCTGGGGCCGACGACCAGCGTGGGCTTTCCCGCGCCGATTTCATGGAGGAAGAGCCGCTGCGCACGCTGGAGATCGCGCGGGGTGAGCAGGGGGAAGCGATCGAGCCAGGCGTCTCCGTCCGGGGCGGGAAAGCGCGGACCGGTGGAACCGTGGCATCCGCCGAGAAGGTTCGGACAGACGACGAAGAAGCGGTCCGTGTCGATGGCCCGGCCGGGCCCGACGAGATCCTCCCACCAGCCGCGGGGCGTGCCGTCGTATTCGCCGGTGGCGTGGGTGTCGCTGGTGAGGAAGTGGACGAGGAGAACGGTTCCTCCGGGTGCGTCGGGGCGGCCCCAGGATTCATAGGCCATGTGGAAGGAATCCAGCCGACCGCCGTACGCCGCCGGGAAGCCCCCGGGCGGCTCGATCCGCACCGTCCGCACGCGCTCGGGCGCGGCCGTGGGAGACCAGAGTTCGCGGTATTCCTCCATGCTCCCCTCCCGAGTGGGGGAGCGTCGCACAGGTGGCGTGCTTCGCCAAGCTCTGCCCGGGCGCTCCCTCGTCGGTTGCCCCGCGCGCGACCCCCTGATAGCCTGCACACGCTGCCGGAACTCATCGGAAGAGGGAGGCCATGGCTCGCACATTTCTCGAAAAGGTGACCGCGCGTTTCGCGGTCGGGCTCCCCGACGGGGCCGGGGTTCGTGTCGGAGATGTCGTACGGGTTCGTCCGTTTCATGTGATGACGCATGACAACACGGGCGCGGTCATTCCCAAGTTCCGCGCCATCGGTGCGGGCGCGGTCCGGCACCCGGAGCAGCCGGTCTTTGCGCTGGATCACGACATTCAGAATGAATCGCCCGGGAATCTGGAGAAGTACGCCCGCATCGAGGCTTTCGCGAGAGAGAACGGGGTGGCGTTTTTCCCGGCACGCACGGGGATCGGGCATCAGATCATGGCGGAGGAGGGCTTCGTCCATCCGGGGACTCTGGTCGTGGGCTCGGATTCGCACTCGAACATCTATGGAGCGATGGCCGCCGTGGGAACGCCGGTGGTGCGCACGGACGCCGCGGCAATCTGGGCGACGGGAGAGACCTGGTGGGAAGTTCCGCCGGTGGCGCGAGTCCGGCTTCTCGGCGCGCTCCCGGAGGCGGTCTCCGGCAAGGATGCGGTGCTGGCGCTGATCGGGGCGTTCCGCAACGACGAGGTGCTGAACCATGTGCTGGAGTTCTGCGGCGAAGGGGTGGCCGCGCTGACGATGGACGAGCGCATGACGATCGCGAACATGACGACCGAGTGGGGCGCACTGGCGGGGATCTTCCCGTTCGACGACACGCTGGAGGCCTACCTGCGGGAACGCGCGCGGGTGTTCGCGGAGCGCGGCGATGCGTCGCCGAGGCTGACGGGCGCCATGGTCGACCGGATGAGGGAGACGGTTCCCGCCGCGGACGAAGACGCGCCGGTCGCAAAGGAGATCACGATCGACCTCGGGTGCGTGGTGCCGCAGGTGGCGGGACCGAACGAGGTGAAGGCGGTGCGCCCGTTGCCGGAGATCGCGGCGGAGGAGATTGTGGTGCACCGGGCGTATCTCCTGTCGTGCGTGAACTCGCGGTTGTCGGACATTGAGGAAGCGGCGGCGGTCGCGGGCGGGAAGTCGTTTGCCGACGGCGTGAAGTTCTATCTGGCGGCGGCCAGCGCGGAAGTGGAGGCGCGCGCACGGAAGAGCGGCGCATGGGACGCGCTTCTCTCGGCGGGGGCCATTGCGCTGCCCCCGGGATGCGGGCCGTGCATCGGTCTTGGCGAAGGGACGCTGGCTGCGGGGGAGACGGGGATCTCCGCCACGAATCGGAACTTCCAGGGGCGCATGGGATCACGCGAGTCGAAGTGCTATCTGGCCAGTCCCGCCGTGGTCGCGGCGTCCGCGCTGGCGGGGAAGATCACCGGACCGGTGGAGTTTGAGTCACGCGCACTGGTGACGGACATGGTGGAGCACCCGGCGGAGAGCGTGCCACGCCCGGCCACCGAGATTCTCCCGGGCTTTCCGGAATCGCTCTCGGGCGAGATCGTGCTGCTCCCGCGCGACAATCTCAACACCGACGGCATCTACGGCAAGGATGTCACCTACCGGGACGACCTCACGCCCGCGCAGATGGCCGGGCACGCGTTTCGCAACTACGACCCGGCATTCCAGGAGACGGCGCGTCCGGGAGATCTCCTGGTCGGCGGGCGGAACTTCGGCACGGGATCGAGCCGTGAACAGGCGGCCACCGCCATTCAGCACTTCGGGATACCGCTGGTGATCGCGGCGTCGTATTCGCAGACCTACAAGCGAAACGCATTCAACAACGGATTCCCGCTGGTGGAGTGCCCGGCGCTGGTCGAATGGCTGCTGGAGGAAGTGGGAACGGGAGACGCGCCGACGATCCGAACCGGAATCCACGCGGAGGTGGACTTTCGCGCGTCGGTGATCCGCGTGGACGGCGCGGAGTACGCGTTTCCTTCGCTCGGGAGTGTCCCGCAGGAACTGGTGGTCGCGGGAGGGACGGAGGCGCTCGTTCGTGAGAGGATGCTCGCGGGAGAGGAGACGGAATCCGCATGAAACACGGGAAGACCATGACGGCGGCGGAGGCGGGGCCGCGGGGCGAGAAGGTGCGCTCCGACGCGTGCGTGCGCGTGGAGCCGGAGACTTCCGGCAAGGTGGTGGTGACGGTGCGCGGGAAGGTGGCGTCGCTTTATGGAGACGCGATCACGGCCCAGATGACGGAAGGATGCGCGGCGCTCGGCGTGGAGCATGCGCGCGTGATCGTGGACGACGGTGGCGCGCTCCCCTTTGTGCTGGCGGCGCGGCTGGAGGCCGCCGTCCGGCGGGCGGAGTGCGGCACCCCGAACGCGGAGTTTCTTCTTGCGCGCCGCCCGGGAAACCGGGGGCCCTCGGAGAAGGGACGACACCGGCGAACCCGCCTGTATGTTCCGGGCGGGCGGCCGAACTTCATGGCCAACGCGCACTTGCACGCACCAGATGGAGTAATACTGGACCTGGAGGACAGCGTGGCCCCTGCCGAGAAGGACGCGGCGCGGGTCATGGTGCGCTGCGCGCTTCGGTCGCTGGACTGGGGAGACGCGGAGCGGATGGTGCGGATCAACCCGTTGCCGGGGGGGATTCGTGACCTGCCGTTTGCGGTGGGGCACGGGGCGCAGATGATCCTCATTCCGAAGGTGGAGTCCGCGGCCCAGGTGGAGGAGGTCGCGGCCGAGTGCGCGCGCCTCGCGCACGGGTGCGGAGAGGGTGCGCCCTGGATTCTGCCGATTCTGGAGAGCGCGGCAGGCGTGCTGGCCGCGGCCGAAATCGCGGCGGCGCACACCACGGTGGCGGCGGTCACGATCGGGCTGGAGGACTACACGGCGGACATCGGCGCCCAGCGGACAGCCGGCGGGCGCGAGAGCCTGTGGGCGCGTTGCCGCGTGGTGGCGGCGGCGCGTGCGGCGGGTGTGCAGCCGCTCGACTCGGTGCATTCGGATGTGGCGGACGAAGACGGACTGCGCGAGGCCGTGCGCGAGGCGCGTTCGCTCGGGTTCGACGGAAAGGGCTGCATTCACCCGCGGCAGATTCGCGTGGTGCATGAAGCGTTCGCGCCGACCGCGGAGGAACTGGCGCACGCGAAGGCGGTGGTCGTGGCGTTTGAGAAGGCGCTGAGCGAAGGATCGGCCGTGGTGGCGCTGGGGAGCCGGATGATCGATCCGCCGGTTGTGAAGCGCGCGCTTCGAACGGTGGACCTTGCCGTGGGGACGGGGATTCTCTCCTCCGGCTGGAGGGAGGGAGAGAATGCCTGAGAGCGTGACGGAGGCCGCACGGACGACGAACGCCGCGGGGCGCGAAGTTCCCACGATCGTCAACGGGGTGCCGCGCACTCCCTTCGCGGGCGTTCATGCGCACCGCCCGGATGGCACGCGACACGCGCCGCCGGTGCGTTCGTGCGCGGACTACCCGGCGGATGGCGACAAGCGCGCGGGGTCGCTGAAGGAAGCACTGGTGGCGGCGGGACTTCGCGACGGCATGGTCATCTCCACGCATCACCACTTCCGCAACGGAGACCTCATCGCGGTGCAGATCTTCGACATCGCGGCGGAACTGGGCATGAAGGATCTCGTGTGGGCGCCGAGCGCGTCCTTCCCGTGCCACGCCCCGATCGTGAAGCATCTGGAGAGCGGCGTTGTGCATCACATCGAGGGGTCGATGAACGGCCCGCTCGGAGACTTCGCGTCCGGCGGCGGGATGCGCGGGACGGGAGTCCTTCGTTCGCACGGGGGGCGGTATCAGGCGATCCAGGACGGGGAGCTCAGAATCGACATCTCGATCGTGGCGGCGCCGACGGCCGACGCGTTCGGGAACGCGACCGGTGACCGCGGCCCGTCGGCGTGCGGGCTCCTGGGATTCGCGCTGGCGGACAGCCGGTACGCGGATCATGTGATCGTGGTGACGGACAATCTGGTGCCGTTTCCGTGTCTCCCGTGGCAGATCCAGGGGAACGATGTCGACCAGGTGGTCGTGGTCGATCGCGTGGGAGATCCGTCGAAGATCGTCAGCGGCACGACGCGCGTCACGACCAGCCCCGACCGGCTCCTGATTGCGGAGTATGTCGCGCGGTTCGTTCGCGACTCCGGGATCCTGCGCGACGGATTCAGCTTTCAGGCGGGTGCCGGCGGGATTGCGCTGGCGTTCGCGCTCAAGCTGAAGGAGATGATGCTGGAACGCGACATCACCGCGTCATTCGTGCGAGGCGGAAGCACGCAGTATCTCGTGGAAATGCTGGAGCGCGGCCTGACGAAGTGCATCCTGGACGGGCAGACCTTCGATCTGGAAGGCGTGCGGTCGATGCGCGAGAACGCGGCGCACGCGAACACGAGCCCGTTCACGAGCTACAACTACCACGGCAAGGGGAACTTCGCGTCGATGGTGGATGTGGTGGTGCTCGGCGCGACCGAGGTGGACACGGACTTCAACGCGAATGTCGTGACCCATTCCGACGGGCGTCTCCTGCACGGGATCGGCGGCTGGCAGAACTGCCTCTTCGGCAAGTGCACGGTGCTGGCGCTGCCGTCCTTCCGCGATCGGATTCCCGTGCTGGTGGACCGCGTGACGACCCTGACCGGTCCCGGGGAACTGGTGGATGTCGTGGTGACCGAGCGCGGCGTGGCCGTGAACCCGCGCCGGGAGGACCTGCTGGAGGATCTGTGCGGGAGTGACCTTCCCGTTCGGAGCATTGCGGACATCAAGGCGGAGGTGGAAGAGCTGTGCGGCGGCCCGCCTTCGCCTCCGGACCTGGGCGAGGAGGTCATCGCGGCCATTCACTGGGTGGACGGAACCGTCATTGACGCGGTACGCCGGGTGGAACGGCCCGCAAAGGAGAGCGGATGACGACGGGAGAGGGCAGGGGTTTCGCGCGGCGCGAGACGCCACCGGAGGGAATCGAGCAGGCAATCGCCACCACCGTGCGAACGCTGGCGCTGGATGCGGTGCAGACGGCCAACTCCGGCCACCCGGGAATGCCGATGGGGGCCGCGGACCTGGCGACCGTGCTGTGGACGCGCCACCTTCGAGTGGATCCGGAGCGCCCCGACTGGCCGGGCCGGGATCGGTTCGTGCTGTCGGCGGGACACGGATCGATGCTCCTGTACGCGCTGCTCCATCTGTCGGGGCACGACATCCCGCTGGAGGAGATCAAGCAGTTCCGGCAGTGGGGGTCGCGGACGCCGGGCCACCCGGAGCGAGGCATGACACCCGGCGTAGAGACCACGACGGGTCCGCTGGGGCAGGGATTCGGGAACGCCGTGGGGATGGCGCTTGCGGAGCGGGTGCTTGCGGCGCGGTTTCCCGACAACCCGGATGGCGCACCGGGACACCGGACATTTTGCATCGTGGGAGACGGCGACCTGATGGAAGGCGTGGCCATGGAGGCCGCGGCGCTCGCGGGACACCTGGGGCTGGGTCGGCTGGTCACGCTCTACGACTCGAACGACATCACGATCGACGGGTCCACCGACATCACCTGGTCGGAGGATGTCGGCGGGCGGTTTGAGGCGACCGGGTGGCATGTGGCCGAGCCGGTGGACGGGCACGACATGGACGCCGTCGACGAGGCGATCGCGGAGGCGCTTGCGGAGGAGGAGCGCCCGTCGCTGGTCATCTGCCGCACGACGATCGCGAAGGGAAGCGCGCGGTTTGAGGGAAGCTCGAAGTCGCACGGCGCGCCGCTGGGGGTGGATGAGGTCCGCGGGGTGAAGAAGGCGTTCGGGCTGGATCCGGATGTGGACTTCTTCGTGCCGGAGGAAGTGACGGAGTGGTTCGCGTCGTGGCGGGAGGCGCGCGCCGGGGAGTCGTCGGCGTGGGACGCGAGGCGGGTTGCCTTCGCGGAGGAAGACCCGGAGGGCGCGCTCCTGTGGGAGGAAGCGCTGTCGGGGAAGACGCCGCCCGACCTGCTCGCACCCGGCCCGTCGTGGGACACGGGGGAGATGGTGCCGACGCGGAAGGCGGGGCAGACGGCCCTGCAGGAAGCGGCGATGCGCATCCCCGCGATCACGACGGGATCGGCGGATCTGGCGGGGTCGAACCTGACCTGGATCGACGGAAGTGGCGCGGTGTCGCGGGGGAACTACTCCGCGCGGAACATTCACTACGGCATTCGCGAGCACGCGATGGGCGCGATCGTGAACGGGCTGGCGCTGCACGGGGGCGTGCGTCCGGTGGGATCCACCTTTCTGGTGTTCTGCGACTACATGCGCCCCGCGATCCGGCTCGCGGCGCTGATGGAGCTGCCGGCGATCCATGTGTTCACGCACGACTCGGTGCATGTCGGCGAGGACGGACCGACCCACCAGCCGGTGGAGCACCTGGACTCGCTGCGCGTGATTCCGGGGCTGCATGTCGCGCGACCGGCGGACGCACGCGAGACCGCGGACGCATGGCGCGCGGCGCTCATGCGGACCGACGGGCCGACGGTGATCGTGCTGACGCGGCAGGGCTTGCCGGTGCTGGATCGCGTGGAGGCGGCGGGGGTCCCGGCCGCGGTCGGCGGCGCCGGGATCGTGCGGGAACCGGAGGACGGGAAGGCCGCGGTGGTGCTGGTGGCGTCGGGGTCGGAGGTGTCGCTTTGCGTGAAGGCGGCGGCGGCGCTGGAGGGGTGCGGCGTGAAGGCGAGGGTCGTGTCCGTTCCGTGCCTGGAGACCTTCGCGGCGGCCCCGGCGACGGACCGGGCGGCCATTCTCCCCGAGCGGTTGCCGCGCGTCGTGGTGGAGGCGGGGACCGGCGCCACATGGCAGGCGTGGGTGCGCCCGCAGGACGCGTATCTGGGGATCGGGCGGTTCGGCGCGTCCGCGCCCGGAGCGAAGGTCGCGGCGCTGTTGGG